>JASIDM010000139.1 GCA_030044695.1 Thermoplasmata archaeon | reverse complement strand
ATGAAGCCGAGGCTCGTGCGGGGCGCGAACACGGCGTTCGTCCAGAGCGTCCGCCAGAACGACGTCCGGGGGACCGCCATCTCGCCCATCGTTCGTCCTCCCCCTCAGTAGTGGTCGAGGTTCCCTTCCTCGAGGACGTGGCGCTCGACCCGGTGGAACACCGAGCCGGCGAGCAGCAGGTAGGCGGCGGTGGTCCCGATCGCGCCGGCGATGTCCGGCCAGAACCCCCAGGAGAAGCCGACGTACCCCGGGATCGACGCGTACCGCAAGGCGTCCAGGGCCCAGGTCGGCGGGAAGACCAGGGCGATCGGGTTCGTCCAGAACGGCAGGAGGACCACCGGGAACATGCAGCCGGTGCCGACGTAGAAGGCGAACTCCCCGACGTTCTGGATGAAGCCGGCGTACCGCGTGTACACGTAGAACGCGGCGAAGACCACGCCGACGGCCGCCAGCGTCAGCATCACGAACAGGAACAGCACGACGAAGGCGAGCGGATCCGGTAGCGCCGGCGGAGAGCCTGCCGCCGCCACGACGACGAGGTAGACGATCAGCCCGCCGAGCAGCCCGGAGACGACGTTCCAGAGGACCCGGCCCAGGACCACGTACAGGTACGGCGTGGGGGCCTGGATCGTCGGTTCGAGCGTGCCGAACTCCCGGTCCTGCCCGGTCGCCCAGCCGCTCCCGTAGAGCGTCTGGCCCCACATGCTCATCATCCCGGCGCCGAGGATCGCGTAGGTGAGGTAGTAGTGGCCGTAGCCGCGGAACAGCTCGAACGAGACGAGCCCGAAGATCACGGGGGCGATCATCGACGGGATCAGCCACTGCGGATCGGCCATGAACAGCAGGAACGCGAGCCGCAGCGAGGCGTACGTCGAACGTCGGCCCGTGTAGCCGTCGGCGACGGCCCCGCTCATCGGACCTCCTCGTCGACGAGGTCGAGGTAGACGTCCTCGAGGGAGGTCCGGCGCTCGCGCACGGCCAGCTCGGGGTGACCGGGGAGGCTACGGCGCACTCCGTCGACCGTCGTCTCCCCCGTGCGGATCCGCAGGGTCAGCCGGAGCATCGGCCCGAACTCCTCGGTCACGATCTTCGAGACGCCGGGAAGCCCTCGGAGCACCGCTAGCTCCCGGTCCTCGAAGCCGTAGTCCTCCACCTCGATCGTCCGGTCCCCGCCGATCAGGGCACGGAGGTTGTCGACGGTGTCGCGCGCCACGATGCGGCCCTTGGAGAGGATGGCGAGCTTCGGGCAGAGCTCCTCGGCCTCGAACATGTAGTGCGTGGTGAGGAAGATCGTCACGCCGTCGGAGACGAGGGACCGGATCAGCTTGCGGGTCTCGCGGGCGCTCTTCGGGTCGAGGCCGATCGTCGGCTCGTCCAGGAACAGGATCTCGGGCCGGTGCAGGATCCCGCGCGCCAGGTGGAGCTTCTGCTTCATCCCCCGGGAGTACTCCTCGACCCGGCGGTCGGCGGCGTCGAGCAGGTCGACGCGCTCGAGGACCTCCCGGATCCGGCGCTCGCGCTCGGCGAGCGGAACCCCGTACAGGTCGGCGAAGTAGCGCAGGTTGTCCCGACCGCTGATCCGGTTGTAGAGGCCGCGCTCCCCGCCGAGGACGAGGCCCATGCGAGGCCGGAGCCACTCGGTCTCCTTCGTCACGTCGTGGCCCAGGACCAGGGCCGTGCCGTCGGTGGGCAGCAGCAGGGTCGAGAGGATCTTCGTGAACGTCGTCTTACCCGCCCCGTTGGGCCCGAGGAGCCCGAAGATCGCCCCCCGCTCGACGGTCAGGTCGACGCCCTTCAGCGCCTCGGTGCGGGTCCGCTCCCGGAACAGGAACCCCTTGCGGCTCTGGAAGACGCGGGTGAGCCCCCGCGTCTCGATCGCCGGACCGTCCTGAGAGGCCAACGCCATGGGACCGCGCCCAGCCACGCACGACTACTTGAAGGGGGTAGTTCTTCGGCGTAGGGCGCGGCACGCCCCTCCTGGCGGGCGTTCCGACCGGAGGCGTCGACACCCCACCTCCACCCCAGCCTTATAGGGCCCCGTTCGTGGAGAGAACGGGGTCCGCGTGTCGACCACGTCGGCGCGTCCGCAATCCGAGCCGGCGAGCCCCGACGGCCTCTCCGAGCCGCGGCTTCTGGGGGCGTACCGCACCATGGCGCTCGTCCGCGCGCTCGACGAGCGGTGCCTCGCCCTCCAGCGTCAGGGTCGGATCGGGTTCTACGCGCCGCACGCCGGCCAGGAGGCGGCGCTGATCGGCTCCGCGCTCGCGCTCGAGACCGACGACTGGGTCTTCCCGGCCTACCGTGAGCTCGCCGTCGCGCTCGTCCGGGGGGTCCCGCTGCAGGCGATCGTCGACCAGCTGTTCGGCAACGCCGACGATCTCGTCAAGGGGCGGCAGATGCCGAACCACTTCTCGTTCCGGGACCAGCACTTCGTGAGCGCCTCCAGCCCGATCGGCACCCAGATCCCGCAGGCCGTCGGCGCGGCGATGGCGGTCAGGTACCGCCAGGCGCCCGCGGTGACGATCACCTACTTCGGCGACGGGGCGACGAGCTCGAACGACTTCCACGCGGGGATGAACTTCGCGGGGGTCTTCCGAGCCCCGACGATCTTCTTCTGCCAGAACAACGGCTGGGCGATCTCGCTGCCGAGGGAACGCCAGACGAGGAGCGCGACGCTGGCGGCGAAGGCCGAGGCGTACGGCTTCCCGGGGGTGGTGGTCGACGGCAACGACGTCCGCGCCGTCCACGCCGCGGTCCGAAGCGCCCGGGGTCGGGCGGTCCGGGGCGACGGGCCGACCATGATCGAAGCCCAGGTCTACCGGTTCGGTCCCCACTCGACCTCGGACGATCCGACCCGCTACCGGCCCGAGGCGCAGGTCGCGGCCGCCCGGGAGCATGACCCGGTGGCGCGGCTCAAGGCCGACCTGGTCGCCGTCGGACGGCTCGACGAGCCGGGCGACGCGCGGATCTGGGAGGAGAGCCGCGCCGCGATCGCCGCGGCCGTCGCCCATGCGGAGAAGGCCGCGCTGGTCGATCCGCTCTCGCTGTTCGACGACGTCTTCGCCCGCCGATCCCCGCGGCTCGAGGAGGAGCGCGGCCAGTGCGCCGCCACCCTCGGGACCCCGTCGAGGTCGCCGTGACCGAGCTCACCGTCGTGCAGGCGGTCAACCGCGCCTTGCACGAGGCGATGCGCGCCGACCCGGACGTGGTCGTCCTCGGGGAGGACGTCGGGGTCAACGGCGGGGTTTTCCGGGCGACGGACGGCCTGCTCAAGGAGTTCGGCGCCGATCGGGTCCTCGACACGCCGCTGTCGGAGACCGGGATCGTCGGCACGGCGATCGGGATGGCCCTGTACGGCCTGAAGCCGGTCGCCGAGATCCAGTTCCTGGACTTCATCTATCCCGCCTTCGACCAGATCGTCAGCGAGCTGGCAAAACTGCGCTACCGGTCCGGGGGGCAGTTCCCCTGCCACGTCGTGATCCGCACCCCGTACGGCGGCGGGATCAAGGGCGGGCTGTACCACTCCCAGAGCACCGAGGCGTACTTCTGCCACACGGCCGGGCTGAAGGTCGTCGTTCCGTCGACGCCCGCCGACGCGAAGGGTCTCCTCCTGAGCGCCGTCGCGGACGAGGACCCGGTGATCTTCCTCGAGCCGAAGCGGATCTACCGCGCCGTCTCCGGCGAGGTCCCCGACGGGGACCATCGCGTCCCGTTCGGGCAGGCGCGCACCGTCCGGGACGGGACGGACGTGAGCGTCTTCGCCTACGGGGCGATGGTCCCGCCGTCGGCGGAGGCCGCGACGACCCTCGCCGGCGAGGGGATCTCGGCCGAGGTCGTCGACCTGCGGAGCCTCGTCCCCCTGGACGAGGCCGCCGTGCTGGCGTCCGTGGCGAAGACCGGCCGGGCCGTCGTGGTGCACGAGGCGGCGAGGTTCTGCGGCTTCGGCGCGGAGCTCGCCGCGCTGCTGGCCGAGAAGGCGTTCTACTCGCTCAAGGCGCCGATCGCCCGGGTCACCGGCTACGACACGCCGTTCCCGTACGCCCTGGAGCACGTCTACCTCCCCGGTCCGGAGCGGATCGCCGCGGCCGTCCGGGACGCGGTCCGGGCCAACTAGGAGGGAACGTGCCGTTCGAGTTCCGCCTCCCCGACATCGGCGAAGGCGTCGCCGAGGGGGAGATCGTTCGCTGGTTCGTGAAGGAGGGCGAGACCGTCCGGGAGGACGCCCCCCTGGTGAGCGTGCTCACGGACAAGGCCAACGTCGAGATCCCGTCGCCCCGCACCGGCAAGGTCCTCCAGCTACACGCCAAGGTCGGCGACAAGGTGAAGGTCGGCGGCCTGCTCGTCACCCTCGAAGGCGCTGGCAGCGGGGCCGCGCCCGCGACCGCCGCCCCCAGCCCCCCCGCGGCTCCCCCGTCGCGCGCTTCGCTCGAGGCGGGCTCGGCTCCCGCCCGCCCGTCGCCGACGAGCGGGACGGGCGCCGGTGCGGGATCGGCCGGGGCCGCGCCGCTGGCCAGCCCCTATGTCCGGCGGCTCGCCGCCGAGCGCGGCATCGACCTGGCGACGGTGAGGGGCTCAGGACCGGGGGGTCGCATCACCGAGGGGGATCTCGCCTCCCCCGGCGGCGGCTCTCGAGAGACCGCGCCGTCGGGCTCCGTGGCCCCCCTGGCGGGACCCCCCGCGACCACCGGGGCGCCGGCCGCCCCGTTGCCGGACGACATCGCCGAGCGGGTCCCGATCCGGGGGCTCCGCCGCGTGATCGCCGAGCACATGAGCGAGGCGGTGCACCGGGCGGCCCACTTCACCTACGTCGAGGAGGTCGACGCGACCGAGCTCGTCCACCTGCGGGAGCGGATGGCCAAGCACGTCGAGAAGCAGGGAGTCCGCCTCACCTACCTGCCGTACATCGTCAAGGCGGTGGTGACGGCGCTGCGCGCTCACCCGCGCCTGAACGCCACGATGGACGACGCGCGCGGCGAGCTCCTGATCCGCTCGGCGTGCCACCTCGGCATCGCCACGGCGGCGCCGGACGGTCTGCTGGTGCCCGTGGTCCGCCATGCCGAGACCAAGAGCCTCTC
>JASIDM010000016.1 GCA_030044695.1 Thermoplasmata archaeon | reverse complement strand
CCCGCCGGAAGAGCCTAAGTCCCCGCAGGGGGTTGGACGGTCGTGACCCCACCGGTCAAGGCGCGAAGCGGCCACATCCTGCTGGACCCGAAGCGGTCGTACCGGGACCTCGCCCGGGTGTACCCGGAGATCCACCGACGGGTCGTCGAGATGAACCGCCCGTTCGTCCGCGAAGCCGATCCGCTCCTGCCCGAAGTGCTCCTGGACGAGAACCTTCGGGACCTGAAGGGGGGCCGCAAGCCCGTCGGCTACAACCGGCCGGATCCGTTCGGCCTCCGCCTGATCTTTCCCCTCGCGGACGAGCGCCGGGTCGAGATGTACTTCACCAAGCCGTCCCGATGCCAGGAGGTCGTCCAGATCACGGAGCACGTCTCCCAGCTCCTGCGCCGCCGGGGGATCCGGCACACGGTGGAGTACGATCGCCTCCCGCTCGGCCCGCCCCGCCTTCCCCCGGGGGCGCCGGGGGTCGGGGTCATCGGCGGCTTCCCGCGGACCTGAGCGCCGCGTCCCGCCGTCCTAACCGGGCGGTCGGCGGAACGGCCAGACGACCCCGGCCGGCGGGGCCCCGGGCTCGCTGATCGCGATCCCCTGCTGCTGGAGGCGCCGCAGCGCCTCCCGCGCCTTGTCGAGCGCGGCGGGGTAGTCCGTCGTGCGCAGCTGGATCGACTCGGCCAGCAGGCGTCGGGCCTCCGTCGCGTCGACCCCCCGCTCGGAGGCGCGGGCGAGCGCCGCGTCCAGGAGATAGTGCAGGTTCGTCAGCTCCCGGTGCAGGGACTTGCGCAGGCCGAGCTCCTCCTCCGCCTTGAGCACCGTCTGCCCGCCGTCCAGGACCCGGCCGACGGCGATCAGGTCGTCGGCCTCGCGGAGCCGGTCCTTCACCGGCCCGACGCTCACGTGCAGGCCGCCCTCGGCGAAGGCGACCTCGCTGGCGAGGTCCTTGCGCCGCCGGGCGAGCGCCCCCCGGACGCTCTCGACGAGCGCCTCGCTGGCCCGCTCGAGCAGCCGCCGCGCCTCGTCGGGGCGGCCGCCGTCCAGGGCGAGACGGGCCTCGCCGAACCGCTGCATCACCGGCGTCGTGTCGACGCCCAGGCGCTCGCCGATCCAGAGCCGGTCGCGGAAGTCGGCCATCGATCGGGCGACCTCCTCCCGCTCGCGCGCCTGGACGCTCTCCAGCTCGCCCTTGAGCAGGCGCAGCGCCCCGCCGAGGTCGCGGCGCTCCTTGAGCCGCTCCAGCTGGGCCTTCAGCTCGGCCCGTCGGGCGACCTCGGCCGGCGGCTCCGAGCCTCGGCGGGCCGCCTCGGCCTCGATCTCCCGCCAGCGGCCGTCGACGACGGCGGAGAAGAGCCGGCGGCTCGCCGCGTCGGCGCGGGCGAGGGACGTTCGGACCCGCGCCCAGCCGCCCGCGCGGAGCGCCGACTCGGCGTCCGAGACGACGGCGTCGAGCGGTTCGACCTCGGCGCCGATCCCCTCGGCGCGGACCGCCTCGACCTCGCGCCGCAGCTCCCCGAGCGGCACGCTGAACATCCGCTCGGTCGCCCAGCGGGCCTTCTCGACGGCCTCGTGGGCGAGCTGGACCGCCGCCGGGTAGTGCCCGGCGGCCGCCTCGGCCCGAGCCTCGTCCAGGCGGCCGGTCGCCTCCCGGACGTCGGCGCCGAGGGCCGTCGCCTCGACGAGCTGGCGCTCGGCGGCGCCGAGGGCCTCGCGGCCCCGGCGGAAGCTGTCCCTCGCCGAGCCGAGCGACTCGGAGATCGTGATCGCCTGCTCCAGGACCTCGACGTAGTCGCCCCGGGCGAAGGCGGCCTGCACCGCCTGGAGGACGTTCGTCGCGTCGGCGGTGGCGACCCCTTCCTTGCCGGCGCGCTCGACCGACCGCTCCGACGCCTCCAGCGCCCCGCGGGCGAGGTGCTGCTGGAGGTCGACCCGCTCGAGCTCCCCCTCGCTGCGGGCGGCGAGCTGGAGCGCCTCGACGGGGCGGCCGTCGTCCAGGGCCATGCGGGCCTGGTACAGGAGGTTCTCCGCGACGGAGGCGTTGCCCCCGGCCCGGCGGAGCTGGGTGACGGCGGCCTGGAAGCCGGCGAGGGTCTTGGAGACGTGCTGGTACGTCGCCTGGATCAGCTCGCGCTCGACGGCCCCGCCGAGCTCGACGACCCGGGCGTACTCCCGCGCCTCGAGGGCGCGGTCGACCTCCTCGGCCCGCGGCCGGACCGTGGCGACGTCGGCGTGGAGGAGCTCGGCCTGGGCGAGGGCGTCGCGGACCCGCCGGGCGACGCGCGACGCCTGGTCGACGAACCCGCGGGTCGCCACGAGCGCCGCGCGGACCTCGTCCAGCAGGGCGGCGGCCCCGGTCGGCACCTCGAGGCCGATCCGGCGGCGCGCCTCCGCGACCTTGGTGATCACCGGCTCGACGAGCACGCCGGCGCCCTTGGCGACCTCGAGGTCCCGCTCCAGGGCGTGGAGGTTCTCCTCGAGGAGCGGCCGCAGGACCGCGACGAGCTCCTCGTGAAGCTGCCGGGCGCCGTCGCGCGTCGCCTCGGGGGGCGCCGTGGCGGCCTCGGTCCGCAGCCGCTGCAACCTTGAGGAGAACGCCTCCGTGGGGAGGGCGAGCCGGTGGGCGTCCTCGATGAGCAGGGCGAGCTCGCTGAACCGGCGCTCCGTCTCGAGGTGGGCCTCCGCCGAGCCGAGCCGCTGCTCGACGCCGTCCAGGATCCCGCGGGACCGGTCGAACTCGCCGGCCCGCAGCGCCGCCCGGGCCTCCGCGACGGAGGCGTCGACCGAACCGGGCTCGACGCCGTCGCCGCGAAGGCGGACGACGAGCGCCTCGACGCGCGCGAGGCGGCCGGCGACCGCCTGGGCGGCCCCGCGGCGTCGGACCGACTCCTCCTCGAGGCGGGCGGCGCGACGCGACGCCTCGAGGAACTGGCCCGAGCGGGAGAGCCGCTGGGCCGCCTCGAGCTCGGACCGCAGGGGGGCGAGGTCGAGGCCCATCGCCTCGAGCTCGACCAGGGAGAGCTTGGCGTGGGAGACCGCCTCCTCCGCGCGCAGCAGCTGCTGCTGCTGGGCCCGGAGGCGGATCTCCTGGGACGCCTTCGCCGCTCGGACGAAGTCGCCCATGTTGAAGATCTGCTGGACCTCGTCGATCTGGCGCTGCAGCTCCTCGCCGGCGCCGCCCATCGACTCTAGCGTCCGGCGCTCGGCCTCGAGAGCCTCGACCAGGGAGGAGGCGTGGGCCGCGAAGACCCCGTCGAAGTCCCGCTCCGCCTTGCGCAGGCTCTCCAGCGCCCCGAGCAGGTCCTCCTTCACCCGGAGCGAGACGTCGGCGTCGGCGAGCTCCCGGCGCACCGGCGTCGCGACGGCGGGATCGCCGAGATCGCTGAACGCCTGCTCCATCTCCTCGACGCGTCGGGCGACGAACGGGGCGGCGGCCGCGCGCAGCGCGACCTCGCCGCGGGCGAGGGCGTCGGCGGCGCCGC
>JASIDM010000138.1 GCA_030044695.1 Thermoplasmata archaeon | reverse complement strand
CGAGAGCCTGGAGAACCGGACGAACACGCTGGTCCGACTCCTCGATATCCTCAACAAGCGGGTCGATCGAGTGGAGACGGCCTGGGATTCGGGGTCCCCGTAGCGCGCCACCGTGGGCGCGCCCGCCGGGCGAATCGCGGCATCGCCACACTGGCCAGCGTCGGTCGCTCGCGGCACGGGGATCGCGGTAGGGATGGCTCACGTACGTCCTCGCGAGCCTCGGCCCGGCAACGGCGCTCCCAGGGGGCCGAACCTCGACCGACCACCCTGCCCGGACTGAGGAGGCGGCCTTAGGAACCGGACGAGCTGCGGTGCCTCGAGGCAGGGGACGTACCTGCCGGGAGAACCGCGACCGTTGACCGCGCTCGCCGCCGCGGTGCTGGGAGGTACCGTGGCGGCCGTCATCGCCCGTCAGCTGCTCCGACGGGGGCCGTCGGTCTGGGTGCTCTTCGCCACCGGGGCGTTCGTCACGGTCGCCGTCGGGGTCCTCTCGCCCACCCAAGCGTCCGCGGCCGTGGCCTCGAACCTGTCGATCCTCGTGTTCCTGTTCTCGCTCTTCCTGTTCGCCGCCGGCCTGGAGCAGGCGGGCGCCCTGGACCACCTCGGCCGCTGGATCCTCGGGCGCGCGGGGACGGTCCGCAACCTCCCCGCCGTCGTCTTCGTCGCCTTCGGCGTCCTCTCGGCGTTCGTCCTGAACGACGCCCTCGTGCTCGTCGGGGTCCCGTTGCTGTTCTCCCTGGCGCGCCGGCTTCGGGTCGCGGCCGAGCCGCTCCTGCTGACCCTCGCGTTCTCGGTCACGGTCGGGAGCGTGCTCACGCCGTTCGGGAATCCCCAGAACCTGCTGGTCTCCCTCGAGAGCGGCATGACCGCGCCCGTGGCGACGTTCCTGAGGTACCTGCTCGTGCCGACCGTCCTCAACCTAGGTCTCGGGGCGTGGTACCTCCGTCGGGTCTACGGTCGTCGGCTCGAGACCCAGGCCGGGACCGGCGCGGCGAACTCGACGCCCTCGGTGCCGTTGCTCCCGCCGCGGTCCCTGTTCGCCCTCGTTCGCCGCTCCCCCGTTCTCGCGGTGTTCCCGGTCACCATGGTGGCGTTGATCACCGTCGACGTCACCTCGGCCGTCACGCGCGGCCCTCCGGTCCCCCTGTACGCTGTCGCGCTCGGCGGCGCCGTGGCGATGCTGCTCGCCAGTCCCGCGAGGGCGACGCTCTTCGCCCGGGTCGACTGGTCGATCCTGGTCCTGTTCGCGGCCTTGTTCGTCGTGGTCGCGGGCGCCACGGCCGGCGGGGTCGTCGGGAGCCTCCAGCACATCGTGCCGATCCCCGGACCCGGCCAGCCGGTGCGGGCGACCGGCGCGATCCTCCTGACGAGCCTCGGGGGCTCGCAGCTCGTGAGCAACGTCCCGTGGGTCGGCCTGCAGATCCCGTTGCTCCACCAGCTCGGCTACGGGCCCGGCGCGGCCTACGCCTGGGTCGCCCTGGCCGCGGGGAGCACCTTGGCCGGCAACCTCACGCTGCTGGGGGCCGCCAGCAACCTGATCGTGGTCCAGCAGGCCGAGCGCGCCGGGCTTCGGATCGGCCTCCGCGAGTTTGCCAGGGTCGGCCTCCCTCTCACCCTGATGACCGTCGGGACGCTCTTCGTGCTCCTCCTGGTCGGCGTGTAGCTGGCCGCCGCGCGGCCGATCCTCCCTCACGCTTCGGAGGCGCGGTACCTCGCCCGGCGAAGGTCGACGCGATCGCCGCGGAACGGCACCCCCTCCCTCCGGAGCCTACGTCGCTGGTCGTCCCCGAGGGCGAGCGAGCCGTTCGAGCGTACGACACGATGCCACGGCAGCTCCTCGCGCGTCGTGGCGAGCACGAAGCCCACGCGTCGGGGCGCCGACCGATCGACGTCGCCGTACGTGGAGACGCTACCGAGGGGGATCTCCCGGACCCGTTCGACGACCAGGGCCTCGAACTCGGCGTGCCGACGGCTCCGTCGGGCCCCGGGAGCTCGCATCTACCACCGCACGCACGGAGCCAGCCCGCTTGAGGACGTTGCCGTGGCAGCGCTCCTGGCGGGCGGGGAGTCGTGGGGGATCGCGAGGACGAGCGCCCGCTCCCGGTCGGGAGCATCGCTTATGCGAGACCTCGGCGCTTCGGTCGGCGGGCTGGCGATGCGGGTCGTGCTTCGAGTCGGGTCCCAGCGCGGCGACATCCGGGCCGATCGAGCCTGGGCGTTCTTCTTCCGGGGCCGGAAGGGTCTGGTCGGAGGGCCCGAGCTGTGGGGCTTCGCCAACTGGCTCTGGGACGAGTTCGCCCAGGTCGGTGGGACGCTCAACGCGGACGCGAAGCCCGAGGTCGTCGTGACCCTGCCCGAGCTGCGCCCGGAGGCGCTCGACTTCGTCGTCCGCCTGGCGTCGTTCTGGGGCTCGGAGGTCCGGGTGCGGAACGGTCGGTCTCTCTCGGCGGACCGATGGCAGCCCCCGACGATCAACCTGCTCGACGCGAGGGAGCACGGCCCCGCCGCGCGCCGCCTGACCCGGGCGGCCGACGACGCAGGGTCGACCGAGCTGAACCTCATGCCGTTGCTCGGCGTCGGGCGATCGTTCTTCAGCCTGCAGCGGATCGCTCGCGGCGAGTCCACGGCCCGCCTCCACAGCCACTCGGCGGTCGACGAGCTGTACCTCATCCTCGAGGGCCGCGGAACGCTGCGGTTCAACGGAAGGAGGATCGCGGTCGGGCCGGGGGACCTCATCGCGAAGCCGACCGGCCCGGACGCCTCGTCACATCTCCTCGCGGACCGCGGCGAGCCGCTGCGGCTGCTCGACATGGAGCTCTGGCACGACCGCTTCACGGGGACGGCGACGACCGCGAAGGACCTCGTCGTCAACCCCGACTTCGACGAACTCTCCCTGCGGGGACCGGGGTGGGCCGCCGTCGTTCCGCGGAAGGCCCTGATCTCCCGGGCCCGGGAGGAACGCCACTACGACGAGGGGTACCGCCGCAAGAAGGACGGTGGATGGGCCCCCGCTCGGGTCCCCGGACTCACGAAGGTGCGGGCACGGACACGGCGAGGCTAACTGCCCGCGCGACCGACCCGCACGATGACTCCGCGACGCGCTCGGCTCGTCCAGCACCAGTACTTCCTGCCCGTCCCGCCGCGACGGGTCTTCCGCGCCCTCACCGATCCGGCCGAGCTCGTCCGCTGGCTCTCCGACACCGCCGAGCTGGAACCGCGGAAAGGCGGGCGGTACCGTCTCGGCTGGAACGGTGGCCCCCAGCACACCGGGACCGTGACCGCTTGGGTCCCCGGGAGGTCGCTGACGCTCGCTTGGTCCTGGCCCTCCGTCCGGCTCCGGGGGACCCGGCTGCGGTGGACGGTCGCGCGTAAGGGAAACGGATCGGTCCTCACGGTCGAGCACACCGGCTTTCCCCGGTCGGGGCGGTGGGTCGATCTGTACGCCGGGGCGGAGTGGGGTTGGACCTACTTCGCCGTGGGCCTGCGAACGTGGCTCGTCACGGGCCGGGACCTGCGGTCCCCGGTCGACGGATAGTCGGCCGCCCTCGGCCCCTAGGTGAAGAGGTCCTCGAGGGGGTTCTCCATCTCACGCAGCTCGCGGACCCGTGCCCCCCGGGCCTCCAGGTCCCGCAGGAGCTCGGGGACCTCCTCGGGGCCCCCGAGCTCGCGGAGATAGTAGTCCCCCTGGCGCGAGAACCCTGGTAGGGGGACCGCCGGCTCGAGGAGCCGGATCCCCACCACGAACCGGGCGCTACGCAGGTTCTCGATGCGGTCGAACAGGGCGAGCCGACCGTCCTTGAGCACCAGCACGTGGCGCCCGATCTCCCGGGCCTCGTAGAGGTTGTGCGAGGAGTACAGGACGATCTTCTCGCGGCTCAGCTTCAGGATCAGCGTCCGGATCTCGCGGGCGACCTTGGGATCGAGGTTGCTCGTCGGCTCGTCGAGGAGGTAGATCGACCGCTCCCGCAGGAACACGCGGGCGATGGCGACCCGCTTGCGCTGCCCGGCGCTCAGCTGGACGAGGAACCGGTCGGCGAGCTCGCGCAGCTCGAGGAGGTCCAGAACCCGCTCGACGTCGGCGTCGGTCGCCCGCTGGACCCGGGCGTAGAACGCCAGCGCCTCCCGGACGCGGAGGCCGTCCGGGATGCCGTCGATGTGGGAGAGGTAGTGGAGCCGGTTCCGAGCGGCCTGCTGGTCGATCGGAATCCCGTCGATGCGGACCGCGCCCTCGTACGTCGGAAGGACCCCGCAGAGCGTCCGCAAGAGCGTGGTCTTGCCGGCCCCGTTCGGCCCCAGGACGATGTAGATCGCCGGCTCCTCGATCCGGAACGAGACCCCCTCGAGCACGCGTTGGCCGTAGTAGCCCGACGTCACGGAGCGGCAGTCGATCCCCCGGCCCTCGGACGGGCCCGCCGATCGTCCCTCCGCGTCGAGCGCCGCTCCCATCGTCCTCCCCTACGCCGGCGACAGCAGGCGCTCCCGCCGGAGCAACCGGCCGGTGGAGGCGAGCAGGAGCGCGACGACGAGGGCCACCGTGCCGTCCGCGGCGCCGATGACGAGGTACAGCGTCCCCCGTCCCGCGCCGCCGTGGAGCACGAGCAGGACGATGGCGCCCAGGGTCGCGAGCGGGGGCAGCATGCCGAAGAACGGCGCGAGCCCGACCGGGCTGCTCATCCCCTGGCGCGGCGAGGAGAGGGTGGTCCAGAACATCCCGATCGTCGTGGCGAAGGCGGCGGAGGCGTACGCCATCGGCACAGCGTAGACGCCGAGGAGCGCGACGAGCGGCGTCGTGAGCGGATGGCGGTGGGCGAGGTAGACCGACAGGCTGGCGGAGAGCGAGACGCCGACCACCACCGTCACCAGGGCGAGGCTGGTGAGCAGCACATCCAGGAACAGCCGTCGAGGGCTCATCCCGTAGGAGAGCAGGTACTCGAGCACGCCCTTCTGCCGGTCGCTCGTGAAGACGACGAGGCCCCCCATCGACCCGATGACGCCGAAGATCGGGAGGACCAGTGGGTACGCGGACGCGAACGACGAGCCGGAGAGCGTCGCGAGGAGCACCCCGAGGAAGGTCGACATCACGGTCCCGTACACGAGGTAGAACCGGGCGCTCACCGTCGCGCGTCGAAAGGTGACGCCGAGCATCGATGCCGGGGCCTCCCCCTCGACGGTGTCCGCCACGGAACGTCTCGACTCGTCCGTCGGACTTAAGGAACCCTCGCCAACGGGGCGGCGCGAGGACCGATCGGCTCGCCCGAGCGGTCCGGCCAACGAAGCCCCCCGCGCCCTCCCCCCTCCGCCGCCGACACCGTTCCCTTCAAGCGGTTCGGCTCCTACGCCGGGGCGACCGACCGTTCGTCGTCGCAGCGGAGAGTCGATGGCCTCTGGCACGTCCCGGCGTCGGCGCGGCGCCCCACCCCCACGTCGGCCCCGAAACCCCCGGCGCATCACCATCGGCGCCGTGGTCGTCGACTGCACGCGCCTCGACGCGATGGTCCGGTTCTGGAGCCAGGCGCTGCACTACGTCCCTCGAGGGCCGGTGCGCCCGGACGGCGTGATGCTTCGCGACCCCAAGGGGAAAGGGCCGAACCTGAACCTCAGCCTCTCCAACGAAGGCCCGGCCCGGGAGTACCGGCTCCACCTCGACCTGTACGTGACCGATCCGATCGGCGAGCTCGACCGCCTCCTCGCGCTGGGGGCCACCGTGCACCACCGACCCCCGCCCGGTCACGACTTCATCGAGCTGGCGGACCCCGACGGGAACCTGTTCTGCCTCATCGACATCGACTGGCCCCGCGACCGCAGCTACTGGGGGGACGACTGGGAGTACGGCAAGCACCCCTGAGCCCTCGAACCCGCCCCCCGCTCTCGCGGAGCGGGAGACCTCAGGCGGCGTAGACGGGAGGGAAGAGGTTCGCCGGGGGACCGACGGTCCCCCGGCCGGCCGGGTCCCTCGCTTCAGCTCGACGCGTCCCAGGTCTCCGTGAAGCTCGACCCGTCGCTCGAGAGCGCGCCGGTGGTCGCCAGCGCGTGTCCCGAGGAATCGACCATGTTGATCGCCGTCGCCGTGGAGAAGCTGCCGAACGTGCCCGTGGTGCCGCT
>JASIDM010000137.1 GCA_030044695.1 Thermoplasmata archaeon | reverse complement strand
CGAGGATCTGGATCGAACTGAGGATCGGCTGGTTCGTGGCCCCGTTGATCACCGTGAGGTTCCCGGGGTCGTCGCCGTAGTCGGTGACCACGACGTAGCCGTTCAACGGGTCCACCGACCTCAGCGCCGTGGTCCGTAGGGAGAGCGAGGACCCCGCCGGAGCCCGGAGGGGTCCCCTGAAACAGTTCGCCTAGGTCGCCCCTGGGGGAGGCGCCGGCCCGGACGGGGGCGGCGAGGCGGGAGGGGGCGACGCCGGGGGGGTCGCCGAGCCCGCGGGTTGCAGCGGACCCGGGTGGGAGCGCCGGCGCGCGAGCACGGCCGCCGCCCCGGTGCCCGCGATCGCCCAGACCAGGACGACCACGAACGCGGCATCCGCCGCGCCGCCGGTGAGCCCGAGCACCGAGGTCGTGGAGCTCGACCCGGAGGAGCTCGTGGGGAAGCCGAGGGGGATCCCTACCAGGCTGTCGTTCCCCTGGGCCGTGGTGTAGACGTAGCCGTTCTGCGGGTCCATGGTGATCCCGTAGGGCTCGGAGTCGGCGGCGAGGATCTGGATCGAACTGAGGATCGGCTGGTTCGTGGCCCCGTTGATCACCGTGAGGTTCCCGGGGTCGTCGCTGTAGTCGGTGACCACGACGTAGCCGTTCAACGGATCCACGGCGATCCCGGACGGGTCCTTGCCGACCACGATGGCCGGGCCCGTGAGCGCGTTCGTCGTGCCGTTGATCACCGCGATCGTGTTGGGGATGGCGTCGCCGACGTAGATGTCGCCGTTCAAGGTGTCGACGGCGATCGGGAACGCCCCGGCGCCCGTCGCGATCGACGCGATGGCGACCTTGTTCGTGCTGGTGTTGATGACCGTGAGGTTCCCGTTGGTGTAGCTCGAACTGTAGACGAAGCCGTTGCGCGCATCGTACGCCGCGAACCAGTCGTAGCCGCCCACGGGGATGGAGTGGGTCGCGATGGTGTTGTTGCTGCCGTAGATGGCGGTGACGTTGTTCGAGCCCGAGCACGGGACGTAGATCTCGTCGTTCTTCGCGTCGAAGGTGCTGAACGCCGGATCGATGCCGGTCGGGATCGACGGGACGATGACCTTGTCGGTCGCGCCGTCGATCACGGTCAGGTTCGCGCTGCCGAAGTTCGAGACGTAGAGGTTCCCGGTGTCGCTGTCGTAGGTGATCCCGAGGGGATCGGTCCCTACCGTGATCCCCGAGACGACGACCTTGTCGGTCGCCGCGTTGATCACGGAGACGTTGCCGGATTCGAAGTTCGTGACGTACAGGTAGCCGTTCGACGGGTCGTAGGCGACGTCGACAGGAGAATTCCCCACCGGGATCGCGACGTCGGAGGACCCGAGAGAGGTCGCCGGCAGGGCACCGGCGGTCGAGGAGTGGGCGGAAGCGACCCCGGCGAAGACTCCGCACAGGACAGCGATTCCCACGAGGGTGGCGCTCACGGCGGTCCAGGACGTTGGTCGGTACGCTCGCATCTGAGCGAATCCGACGAACATCTCCTACATCCATTTTGCGGCGCTCTCCGAGAGAGCCGACGGCCCAGCTAGGCTCCGTACCCCGGCGACCGGGAACAGCTCGCCGAACCCGCGCCTACCCGCGGCCCCGCCCCGGTCTGACGGCACGGTCGGCGTTTTCCAAACGGCACCCTCGGGGCCATGTGGTCGACGTCCCGGTCACCGAGGTCGAGCTCTCGAAGGCCCCCGGTATGGAGGAGATCGCTCGCGAGCTCCCCGGGGCGGATCTCTCCACGTCGTTCGGCCCCTTCCTTCCCACCTTCCTACGCCAGGCTCTCCGCCTGGCCGGCGAGGTCTGGACCACCCGGGAGGCTGGAGTGCTCACCGGCTTGTTGCTCACGGACCCGAGCGAGAGGGTCGCCTCTGTCTTCACGCGGAGCCCCACCGTGGCCGCCGGACTCGTCGGGGCGGCTCCTCGGGGGACCGCCGTCTACGGCGAGGTCGACTTCGGTGGGGTCCGAGAGCGCTACTTCGTCCACGCGGCCGAGCTCGGCGCGGTCCCCGAGCACCGCTTCCGCCATGCCCTCCGGCTCCTGCAGCGCGAGGACGACCGCCGGGTCGACGAGCTGCTCGTCGAGGTCTACGGCATGTCGTCCGCCCGCTGGCTGACCGTCGCGAGAGAGGTCGGGGAGCGCGGCGTCGGGGTCGAGGTCGACGGCGAGCTCGCGGGCGTCGGCTGGGTCCTGACCGTAGGGCCGCGGGCCCGCCTCCACGGGTTGACTGTTCGCCCGGGACGGCGACGGGCGGGGATCGCCCTGGACCTCGTGTTCGCCCGGTTGCTCCTCGCGCGTCGCGCGGGCGCCGAGCAGGCGATCTCCGAGATCGCCGAGCGCAACCTCCCATCCAGGGCCCTCGCAGAGCGCGCCGGCATGTCGGCGAGCACCCCGCTCTACCTCTATCCGCCCGCCGACGGCCCGACCCTGGCCCCCGGGGGCACCTGACCTACGTCCGCGTAGCCCCGCAGAACGGGCACTTCTCGGCGGTCGAGTCGATGAGCGAGCCGCAGTAGCGGCAGTTCACCTTCACGACCTCCTTGACCACGACCTGCTGGATCCGGGGCTGGTCCCCCGGCGCGAGGGAGATCGGCGGCGGCGCCCCGTACTGGGGCTGGCCCATCGTCCCGTGCCGGGGCAACGGCGGCCCGCGGCGAGCGCGACGTCGGGCGGCGACGACGATCGCGACGACGAGGAGGACCACGATCAGGGCCACGATGGCGACCACGAGCAGGGTCTCCCACGCAGGTGGGCCGGAGGAGGTGGCGGTGAAGCCGATCACCGCGGAGGTCGAACCGGCCCCGACGTTCAGGACCCCGATCGCGGGGAGGGGATCGTACCCGGACGCCCGGGCGGCGTAGAGGTAGGCGCCCCCGGGGATCCCCGGGAACGTCTGCGTGCTCGTCGACACGGTCTCCGGGACGCCGTTGAACATCGCCGTCCAGCTCGCGCCGGACGCGAGGCCGGTCTCCCCGAGGGTGACGACGTAGGTCGTCGGCGCCGGCGCGCTCGTCAGCGGGTACGAGGTGTGGGTGACCTCGAGGGTGTCGGTGTAGACGAAGCCGTCGCCCTGGTCGTCGTAGTCCTGCTCCACGTAGGAGAGCCCGACGATGAACCCGGTCGCCGGGTCGAAGTACGACCGCTCGACGTAGACGGCGTTGAAGAGCCCGTAGCTGTCGTCCCTGACGTAGCTGCCGTTCCCCGCGGCGTAGATCGTGCTGACGTCGGCGCCGGCGGTCGTTCCGAGGTCGTAGGGCATCGCCCGGGATTCGACAGTCATCGGGGTGTAGAGGGGGGCGATCGCGCTGCCGACGGTCGACGCGTTGTCGATGAAGAACCACTGCTCCGCGCCCTCGTAGCCGGTCTCGTTGTCGGTCCCCTGGACGTAGTCGAACGTTACCTCGGAGAAGGTGAACGAGCCGTTCTCGTCCCAGCTGTAGTCGGCGCCGGTGCTGTTGACGTAGGTCCCCGAGTAGTTGTAGTGCGCCGTGTCCGTCCCGTTCGACGGGGCGGCGGTGATCGTCAGGTTCCCGACGATCGTGTCGGTCTCCGTGTAGCCGGCGTAGCTGCCGTAGCCATCGAGCACATCGATCGACTCGTCGAAGGTGAACGCGTCGCCGACCTTCGGGGCGTAGTGGACGGCCGGGCGGATGGTGGCCGCGCCGGCCGGGACCGCCGCGAGGAGGAGGAGCGGCACCACGACGGCGGCGAGCCCCAGCAGCCTCATCCGACGCCGACCCCCCCGAAGCCGACGGGCATCCCGTGCACGTGACCGGGGTGCACGCCGCCGACGCCGCCGAACGTGGAGTAGTACCCGTAGTGGGCGATGACGATCGGCAGGAAGAACGGATGTGGCGCGAAGCCGCCCGGCGTCGCGGCGGCCGGGACCGCCGTGGGCGTCGCGTCCAGCGTTCCGACGAGCTCGTTGCG
This sequence comes from Thermoplasmata archaeon, assembly GCA_030044695.1. Taxonomy (GTDB): domain Archaea; phylum Thermoplasmatota; class Thermoplasmata; order Lutacidiplasmatales; family UBA184; genus Lutacidiplasma. The sequence goes on along the minus strand of JASIDM010000137.1, from coordinate 4,841 downwards.
GATCCCGTGCACCATCCGCACCGCGAGGCAGATCAGTTCGGTCTGGGAAAGGCCCGCGGCCCGCCGCCCGACGATCGCGTAGGCCTTCTCGACCAGGTTCAGCGTCTCGTTCGCCTCCAGGGTCGCGATCGCCCCCACGATGGCGGCGGCGACGAGCGGGTACTGTAGGTACGCCGAGAGCCCCCGGGCCAGGATGGCGATCTTCGGACCGATCTGGTCGGGGGCGTACTCCGAGACGGCGAGGTAGGCGGCGGCGAGCTCGGTGTCCTCGGAGTAGCTGTACCCCCAGGACGAGAACAGCGACCGCAGGGCGAGGACCTTGCTCGCGAGCGCGTCGTGCGGCAGGTTGACGATGCCGAGGAGCGCGGCGGACTCGTACGACCGGGTGAGCTGGAGGAACTGCTGGACGCTGGAGGTCGCGAAGGTCCCGTCGGCGCGGCGGCCGAACAGGACGATTGCCGCCACGCCCAGCGCGGACTCCTTGGGGACGCCGATCTTGCGGACCTCCCCCACGAGCTGGGCGAGGAGAGGGGCCTCGTCGGCGATCGGCGCGGGCAGGGCGGTAAGGATCTCGCTCGCCATGAGCCGGTTCTCGGGATTCGCCGTCAGTCGGTCGGCGGCCCGGTACGCCTCGAGGAACCGCGGCACCCCCGTGGCGGGGTCGGGCTGGCTCTTCGCGAGGCCGAGGCCGATCGCCCAGAGGTAGGCCCGGTCGGCGTCCGGGAGCCCGCCGGCGAGGGCGGTGAAGTAGCCTGCCCCGCCGGCCGCCATCGCGTCCAGCTCCTGGTCGATGTGCTGCGCCTGAGCCAGGTAGGCGTCGAAGTCGACGTCCCCGTAGCGGTAGAGGCGCACCGCGAGGTCCCGAACGGCGATCGCCCCCTTCGGCGTGAGCCCCACGTAGCCGCCGGCGTACGGGGTGAGGCTGTCGTAGACGGCCCGTTGGGCGAGCAGGGCGTTGAACGCCGCGGCCCGCTGCTCGTAGTCGGCCTCGATCGCCTGCATCCGCTCGCGGTCCTTCGCCTCCTGCTCGAGGTCGGCGGCCTGGGCGTCCTTGCCGTGCAGGTGGAACAGGACCGAGTGGTCCCGCGCGTACTCCTCCCCGAGACGGTCGGCGAGCTGGGCCCGCTCCCCGCCCTCCTGAGAGAGGGCCGCCTGGGTCGACTCGGTGGTGGCGAGCTGGTCGGCGAGCTGTTGGTACCCTGCGGTGGTGCAGACGGACAGGAGCTCGAGGCCCGCCAAGTGCTGGACGTCGACGGTGGGGGCCGCCGCGGGGGCGGCATGGCCCCGGACCTGATCGAGGAAGCTGAAAACGTCCTTGCAGGTCGGCACCGGCGAGTCCCGCCGACGACAGCACGAAATTTAACCGTTCGTCACGGCCAGAGGTCCTTCGTCCGCTGCCCCGCCGAGTTCACCCGGGGACGGCGGTGGCCCGAACGATCGTTCCCCGGACCGCGGAGCTGCAGGGGGAGTGGGCCACGCGCGGTGGGAGCCGTTGCCCCGCGAAGTACGCTCCTCGACCGAGTGGCGCGGCGACGGCTGAAATAGTGCGGCGCCCTGCCCGCTCCACCGAGTCGATAACGCATGGCTGCGCGCACCGAGCGCGCGGTCCGGGTCGGACCGGGAACGGCTGCGGACCGGCGGGCATCCGCCGGAGAGGCGCCCCGTCCGGTCGACGGTCTTCCGGGGGGCAGGCCGCTCCGCGAAGAGATCGGGCGAGCGCTGGGGGTGTGGATGGACCGCCGACCCGAGGACCCGACGGTGCGCAGCGGCGGACGCCTGGTAGCTCGAGCGTCGAGCCGATCGCCGACGTATCTGGGCCCTCGTCGCGGGCCGTTCTCCGTCCTGTACGAGCTCGAGAGGTACCGGGGCTCGCTGGAGATCCTCCTCCTGCTGCACCTGGAGGTCCGGGCCACGGCCTGGCGCATGCGCCAGCGGCTGCGACCCGGCCCCGAGGCGCTCCTTCACGGCCTCAACATGCTCGTCCGGATCGGACTCGTCCGTCGTACTTGCTCCGGTACCTTTCCGTTCGCCAAGTCGTACGAGCTGACCGACCTCGGAAGGGAGCTCGTCGAGAGCCCGTTCCGAGCCTGGGCCGGGATCCTCGCCCCGTAGCGGGCCGCCCTGGTCCTCGCCGGCCCCCCGGGCGACGCTTGGTCGGGTCGTTCTGGGCGTTGTCCGGTTCCCCGTCGCCGGGGACCCCGTGCGCGGAGAACAGTGGGCACTCGTGAGTAGCCGCGAACCGTTCCGTCCCTCGTGGGTCGCGAGCAGGATCGCGGGCACGCCGCTTCCGGGTCGGGAGCGGGCCGGTCCCGGCGACGCCCGCGTCCCGCGCGAAGAGGTCGGAGGACCAGGGAGGAGCAACGATGAGGAAGCTGCGCGGGAGTCGCCGCATCACCACGGGCTGGCGGTTCGTCGCCGTACTGGCGATCGTGCTGTTCGCGATCGGAGCGATCTCGAGGGGGACAGGGAGCGCGTCGGCCGCCTCCGGGCCCGGTCTCACGAGCTCGCCGAGCGCCCCGACCGCCTCGGCCGCGGCCGGGACCCAGGCCGCGACCGCGAGCGGGAGCTCGGCTCCCCCCGTGCCGTCGGGCGACCTTCCCCGGGGCGGGGTCTCCTCGGGCGGGTACAGCGTCTGCTGGAGCCTCGAGTGCACGTACTACCTCTGCAGCGCCTCCGCCGTGAGCGGCTCGGCGGAGTGGCTGTGGACGCCGGTCGTCGTCGTGAACGCGCCGTGGGGGGGCTCGGCGACCGGCTCGAGCTCGGTGTCGGTCGGGAGCTCGTTCACCGATGACTTCGGCTACTACTTCTCGGCGACGACGACCTCGACGGCGAGCAGCTCGATCTCGGACGCCGTGGCCGGCGAGACCTGGGGCCTGTTCGAACTGGAGCAGTGGACCCTCTACTCCCTGACCACGGACGGCCCGTACTACGCGAGCTTCCTCCAGCTCTACGTCAACGACCCCTGCACCGCGGCGGATGGCGCGGGCGTCACGTCGAGCACCCCGACGATGGAGGTGGAGGAGCTCGCGGGCGCCGAGTCGATCACCGCCGGGATCCAGGACTCGTACTCCTTCCTCGACAACGTGGCATCGAGCCCCTACTACGGCGACACGTTCAGCACCGTCCAGGGCCTGTGGAACTTCAACTACGCCTCGAACACGCTCGGCTTCGGGGTCGGCTGCGGGAGCGTCACGTCGTGCAGCTACACCTACACCGCCGACCAGAGCACCGTCGCCTCCGAAGGGTTCGACGTCCAGTTCTCGATCAGCGGCGGGAGCGACGTGAGCGTGGGGCTCTCCGGGGAGTTCTCGTCGACGACGTCGGGCTCCTCCGACACCTCGTACACCTACGACATGGCGTACACCGACCCGTACTCCTACGCGCCGACGACCGGGCCGTCCTGGAGCTTCTGGCCGATGGTGCCGAACCCGTCGATGACGGACGCGGCCGGGCCGAGCCTGGCGTTCTACTACACGTTCCCGACGTACCCGAGCTCCGGAGGAGGCGGGGGTGGCGGCGGCTGCGTCGCCGCCGGCACGCCGATCCTCACGCCAGGAGGGTACGTCCCCGTTCAGGATCTGGTCCCCGGCCAGTCCGTCGTCGAGTACAACATCTCCACCGGCCACACGATGACGGGTCAGCTCGTCTCGGCGGCGACCACGCCCGTGACCCAGGTCGTCAACGTCAACCACGGCCTGCTCAAGCTCACGCCGACCGACCAGCCGATCTTCATCCTGAACAGCACCTTCGAAGGCTGGCTGCACGATCCCCAGAACCTGACCACCGCGGACCGGCTCTACGACCCGGTCACCGGTGCCTGGATCCCCGTGACGAGCGTGGTGACCCAGACCGACGACACCACGGTCTACGATGTCGTCACCACCGGGGCGAACACGTTCGTCGGGAACGGCGTCCTGATGGACGTCAAGACGGACTAGGAGGAGTTCCCGAGGGTCGCCGGCCGGGAGACTACGCGGCGGGCCAGCGTCGAACCCGAACGCTGGCCCGGCGAGGGGGCGAGCCGCGCCCCCCTCGGGTCCGGGAAAGCACTAGTAGGGCGACCGTCGGTACTCCGGGTAGCCGCGATGCGGACCGCTCCCTCCGGCCCCCCCCACCGGCTCCTCGTCATCGCGATCTCCATCGCGGTCGTGGCGGCCGGTGTCGGAGTCGGCGTCGTGCTCCTCGTGACGCACACGGCCTGCGCTTCGACGGCCGTCGGCTCGGTCCAGGAGTGGACCCCGCTCGTGCTCCTGAACTCGCCGTACGACGGCAACGCCTCCGCCGTGGGGTTGCGGACGGCGGGGGTGAACGGCACTTCGGTCCCGACGATCGGCGGAGCCCTGGAGGCGGCGAACGGGGCGGCGAAGGGGCTCTTCACCCTCGACACGTGGGAGATCGTGCACGAGCGAACCGTCTCCCGGTCGGGCTGGGGCCCGGACGTCCGCTGCTCCGTGACCTATCAAGGGATCGACCTCGGCGCCTCGGCGCTCGAGACCTCGCGGCTGCTGGCGCCCCCGAACTCCACTTCGGACGCCGCCGAGCCGTGGTCGTTCTCGTCCGCCGGCTACGGCTCGGTGGTGTTCTACAACGGCCTCCCCGGCAACGGGAGCATCCTCGGCCAGTACAACACGACCCAGTCGGGCGGCGGCCTCGGGTTCTGCGGTCCGTTCAGCGGACCGCCGCCGGCCGCCGTCATGATGTCGAGGGGCACCGTCGGAGAGTCGGTGCTCGTGCCGTTCGATCAGGGTGGCGTCACCGCCTACGCGCCAGGGAGCGTACCGGACCTCCTCGCCTTCACCTACAACCTCGACCCCAACGGGACCTGGTCGTGGTACGAGGCC
>JASIDM010000136.1 GCA_030044695.1 Thermoplasmata archaeon | reverse complement strand
CCTCCTGGAACACCTCCGGGCCGATCTCGCGGGTATTGAGGTCGCGGAGGATCAGGGCGACCTCCTCCTCGTCGGCCCCCTCGGAGACGTCGACGCAGAGCGCGTAGTTCTTCACGAGGCCGCAGTTCTGCCCTTCGGGGGTCTCGTTCGGGCAGAGCCGGCCCCACTGCGTGGGGTGGAGGTCCCGGGCCTCGAAGTGCGGCTGGCTGCGCGTCAGCGGGCTCGTGACGCGCCGTAGGTGGCTGATCGTCGACATGTGGCTGGTGCGGTCGAGCACCTGGCTCACGCCCGCCCGGCCCCCTACCCAGTTCCCCGTCGCGAGGGCGTGGACCAGCCGCTGGGTGAGCAGGTCGGGGCGGATCGCGCTCGCGATGCGGAGGTCCTTCTTGCGGGCGAACGACCGCTCGAGCTGGTACTTGAGGTCCTTGAGCAGCAGGGAGAAGGCGACCCGGAACAGGTCCTCCATGAGGTCGCCGGCGAGCTTGAGGCGCTTGTTCGCGTAGTGGTCCTTGTCGTCCTCGCCGCGGACCTTGAGGTGGAGCTCGAGGACCGTCCGCGCCATCCGGGCGAGGTAGAGCGCCTTCTTCAGGCGGTCCGCGCGGGTGTCGCCGAGGTGCGGCAGCAGGGAGCGGTCGAGGATCCCGTCGACCTTGCGCTGGCGGTACTCCTTGGCCTGGCCCGTGGCGAACTTCTTCTCCAGGAACAGGAGCGCGTCCTCCGTGGTGAGGATCCCCTCGGGAGGGTACAGCCGCTTGGAGACGCACTCCTCGAGGTTGACGTTGAGCAGGTGCTTCATCGTCTGGACGAACGGCTCGTCCAGCGGCAGGAGCTCCCCGAGGACCGCCTGGAAGATCTCCTCGTCGTTCTTCATCCCGAGGGCCTTCATCAGGATCACGAGCGGGATCTGCCCGCTCGCCGTCGGGACGCTGACCTGCAGGACCCCGTCCTTCTTCTTCTCGACGACGGTGAGGGAGCGGTAGCCGCCGCGCTGGCTGAAGACCTTCGCGCTCTCGATCGGGGTGCCGTAGCGCTCGTTGAACTCGGCGAAGATGCGGTTCGGGGCGAGGTCCTCCAGGCTGATGATCACCCGCTCGGTCCCGCCGATGACGAAGTAGCCGCCGGGGTCGAGCGGGTCCTCGCCGTACTCGACGAGCTTCGCCCGGTACTCCTCGTCGGAGAGCCAGATCTGGTCGTCCTCGGTGATCTTGTAGCGGTTGAGGTTGCACGGGCGGCTCTTGACCATGATCGGCAGGTCGCCGATGTGCACGTCCTCCGGGGCCCGCTCGACGCCGTTCTCGACGACGGTGACCTTGAGGTAGATCGGGGCCTGGTAGGTGAGGTTCCTCAGCCGGGCCTCCATCGGCGTGAGGGTCGGCTTGGAGCCGACCGGCTCCTTGACGAACGGCGCCCCGATGAAGATCGTCGGCTCGGCCGACGGCGGCACGACGCCGCGCGCGTCCCGGCGGCGGCCGACGCGGACGGAGATCGAGCTCTTGGTCTTCTGGACGTCGAGCCGGATCACCCCGCGCTCGGTCGAGTCCTCGCTGACGCGGGCCTCGTCGACGATCCGCTGCATCCTCGAGTTCGGGTTGTCGCGGGTCGGCAGGAAGTCGTTGAAGCTGGCGAGGTGGTGGTTGACGATCGATCGCTCCCGGAAGAACGCGTCGACGATCTCGCGCATCGGCTCACTCCTCCCGGCCGGGCAGGACGATCACGCGGTAGGCGATCGACTCGCCGGCGGTCGCGCTCGGCCGCCGGATGCGGACGAGCCGGCCGACGAGGCGCTCGCCGGATTCCTTGAGCGCGGTGTACTTCGGGTCGGTCTGCAGGCCCGGATCGCTCACGAGGATCTTCGGGAGGCGCTCCACGGGCGTCGCGACCTCCTGGAGGACCTTGCCGCTCTCCGCCTCGGAGAGGATCTCGTGGGGAGGGGCGAGGTGGTGGGCGACGAACGGCCGCGGGGGGCGCGGCGGCGCCGAGGCCCGGGACGACCTCGCTCGCGGACGGGCGGACGGCGTCAGGGGTACCTCCAGGGAGCGGCGCGGGCCCGGGGGGATGTTCGGACCGGCCGCGCGCCGTGCGCGGACCGGCTCGTTCGAACCCCCGACCATCTGGTTAAAAGCCAGATGCTCTGTGCCGGGCCGCCGGGACGACCGGCCGACCGACCGAACTGAGCTACGGGCCCGATCCTGCTCCGCCACGGGAGCACTCGCGCACGGTACATCAGGCTATCTGCCGAGGGTCCGGCCCGCGGGTTCACTGCAGGCTCTCCAGGCTCGAGATGATCGACCAGATCGCCGTCCGGCCGTGCGTCGGGAGGTTCGGGTCGTTGGCGAGGTCGTCCAGCGCGTAGACGGCGCTCGCGATCCGCACGTCCAGCGGGACCGCCGGCTTCGACAGCTGGGCCTTCGCCGCCAGCGCCCCCCGACGGACGTTGCGCGGCACGCTCGCGTCGTCGGCGAGCTCCACGAGGCTCCGCACGGCGCGATCGACCCCGCCGTCCACGCCGTCGGTCGGCGGGAGCCGCGGGGCTCCCTCGGCGGAGGCCAGCCCGGAGCCGGTCATACGGCGTGGGTCTCCCCGCCTTCCTTGTAGGCGGTGACGACCAGGAGGGTCTTCGACTCGCGGATCCCCTTCACCGCCGGCAGCCGGTGCAGGACGAACTCCTTCAGCTCCTCGTAGTGGGGGAAGCGGACCTTGAGGAAGATGTCGGTGTCCCCCGTCACGAGGAAGACGTCCTCGACCTCGGGGAACCGGGCGACCTCGGTCGCCACGTTGTCGGCCTCGGCCGTCTCGACCTTGAGGGCGATCAGGGCGGCGACGTGCTCGTCGCCCCAGACCTTCGTGAAGGCGGTCTCGACGGCGCGGCTGACGGGGGCCTTCGGAGCGGAGGGCTTGTCCATCGTAGGGGACCTCTCGCGAACGCTGCGGATGCCGACTCCCGGGCGCACTACGACGCCGGGGCGGACTCGAACTCCTCTTGCAGGTCGTTGACGACCTGATCGATCACACTACCGGCATCCTGGGCATGGTACTCCCGTACCCCCCCGGCCTCGCTCGAGACGCGGGCCAAAAGGTCGGCCGGTCCTCGAAGAAACTCGACGCTGCAGATGAACTCCTCCATCATCGCCGGGCCCCCCTCCGGCGGTCGGGCGGACATGGGCCTACTATATATCGGTTCGCAACGCCCGGGGCCGTCACGACCTCGGCGGGCTCACGGGGCGGTCGGCCCGACCTGGAGCCGAGGGTTCTCGCCTCGGACGCGTCGAGGTGCTCGGTCGCGGCGGGGCGCGCGGCTCGGGTGCCCCCCCGTCGAGGAGCTGCCCGAGGACCCGGCCCATGCGCTACGGAGCGGAGACGGCACCCACCGCGGCCATCGACGGGTCGCCGGCGATCAGTCGCTTGCGGATCCGCCGGTAGGCGACCAGGAAGAGCAGGTACGGGGCCACCAGGAGCAACCCGATGAGGGTCGGGTCGGGCCACGGTCCGGACGAGCCCCCGAGGCTGTACACGGAGGCGAGCGTCGCGAACGCGTGGATCTCGGCCGCGGCGTAAACAGCGGAGACGACGACCTCCAACGCTCCGGCCACGAGGAGCAGGCGGCGCGCCGAGGGATCGGCCAGGCTGTAGGGCAGCTTCACCCAGCAGGCGGCGATCAACGCGGCGGCCGCGGTGACGAGCGCCCCCACCGCGACCTCCAGCCCCAGGCTGGGCGCAGTATGCGCCAGTGTCGGCGCCGTGCCGTT
>JASIDM010000135.1 GCA_030044695.1 Thermoplasmata archaeon | reverse complement strand
GAGGAGGCCGACCGGTCGCCCCGTCAGCCGCTCCGCGGCCCGGCCCAGCGCGGTGCCCGCCTGCGGCGTGAGCATGGCGTCGAAGACCAGGGAGCTCCCGCCGAGGTCGACGATCCCCGCGTTGCAGAGTCCGTAGCCGTCCTCGGTGGCGATGGCGGCGAAGACGCCGTCCGCCAGCGTCTCCAGTCGGAAATGCTCGGAGGGGACGGGCACGGTCCGCGGCCCCCTACGGCCGGCGTCGAGGTCCGCGGAACCGGCCGCCGGAACGTCCGTCCCGGCGCCCGGGCCCGTGCCGGGGCGGCCGGCCTCCGTGGCGAGGTCCCCTCCCGCCCGGCGGCGGTCCCCGGCCGACCGATGGCGGGGCCGTGCGGTCGTAGCCGAACCCCGGGATGCGCGCTCGCGGGATCGCGACGCCGAGCAGCTTCTCGATCCGCGCGAAGTCCGCCTCCTCCTCCGGGGCGACCAGGCTGAACGCGTCGCCGCGCCGCTGCGCGCGGGCCGTTCGCCCGACGCGATGGATGTACACCTCGGGCTCGTGGGGGACGTCGAAGTTCACGACATGGCTGACCCCCTCGACGTCGATCCCCCGGGCCGCGATGTCCGTCGCGACGAGGACGCGGTGGGAGCCGCCGCGGAACCCCTCGAGCGCCTTCACGCGCTGGCTCTGGCTGCGGTTGCCGTGGATCACCGCCACCGGGACCGACCATCGCCCGAGCTGCTGGGCGAGGCGGTTGGCGCGGTGCTTGGTCCGTGCGAAGACCAGGACGCTGGTCATCGTCTCGTCCAGGAGCAGCTCGCGGAGCAGCTCGGCCTTCAGATGCCCGGGGACGGGCAGTCCCAGGTGCGAGACCCCGACCGCCGCCACGACCGTCGGGTCGACGTGGACCATCTTCGGCTGGCGGAGGAACTCGCGGGCGAGATCGACGACCTCCGGGGGCATCGTCGCCGAGAACAGCATCGTCTGACGTTCGCGCGGGAGCTCCCGGAGCACCCGGCGCACGTCCGGTAGGAAGCCCATGTCGAGCATCCGGTCGGCCTCGTCCAGGACGAGGATCTTGAGCGCGCTCCAGTCGAGGTGGCCCCGCTCCATGAGGTCGAGGAGCCGACCGGGCGTCGCCACGACGATCTCCACGCCCCCCCGCACCGCCTGGATCTGGGGCTCGAGGCCGACGCCGCCGTACACCGCCACGCCCTTGCGGTGGGTGTAGCGCCCGAGCCGGCGGAGGAACTCCTCGGCCTGCAGCGCCAGCTCGCGCGTCGGGGTGAGGATCAGGGCGTAGATCTTGCCCGGGGGGAGGTCCAGGGTCCGCTCGAGGATCGGCAGGAGGAACGCCGCGGTCTTGCCCGTCCCGGTCTGGGCCGTGGCGACGAGGTCCCGGCCGAGGACCGCCTCGGGGATCGCCCGGCTCTGGATCGGGGTCGCGGCGAGGTAGCCCATCTCGCGCGCCCCGGCACGCAGGCTGGGGTGCAGCGGCAGCTCCTCGAAGCGGACCTCGTGCGCTTCGGTCGCCGGCGGGGGGGCGGGCCGGCGCGGAGGTTCCGTCATGACGCGCCGTCAGGGTGGAACGAGGTTAAGACGAGGGCGGACGGGCTGGGCGGTCGCCGGTCCCCGCCTCGGGAGCACGGCCGTCGGCGGCGCCCCGGTCCAGGAACCACTCGACGGACTCGAGGGCACGGACCCGCGCGGCCGGCAGCGTCACGTCCGGACTCGTGCCGGCGCGACCGAGGATCCTCGCGAGCGGCCCGCGCTTGTCCGCGCCCGTCACCAGGAACAGCGCGGTCCGCGCCCGACCGAGCGCCTCCAGCGTCAGGGTCACCCTGGGCACGAACGGCGGCTGGCCCGGGTTCGGCTCGGCGACGACCGACCGGTCCGTGACGTCGAGGCTGGGCGAACCGGGAAACAGCGAGGCCGTGTGCCCGTCCGGTCCCAGGCCAAGGACGACCGCGTCGAACGTCGGGGAGCTCGCGGCACCGAAGAACGATCTCAGGACGGCGTCGTAGGCGTCGGCCGCGGGACCTGCCGGGAGGTCCGTTCGGATCGGACGGGCGTTCTCGGCGGGGAATCCCGCCGGGGCGAGCCACAGTCGACGCGCGAGGCCGAAGTTGCTGCGCGGGTCCTCCGGCGGGACGAGGCGCTCGTCGCACCAGAACAGCTGCCAGGACGACCAGCTCTCCAACCCCGCGGGCCCGGACGCGAGGGCCCGAAACATCGGCTCGGGCGTGCGGCCGCCGGAGACCGCGAGGGTGAACCTCGACCGGCGCTGGAGGGCAACGCGCGCGAGCTCGCGCAGCCGCTCGGCGGCCGCGATCGCCGCCGTCTCCGCGTCGTCCAGGACCCGGACCGTGGGGGTCACGCGTCCGACCAGGCGTGCCCGAGCTCCGCCGGGAGTCGATCGGCGTCGCGCGGCCCCCACGTGCCGGCCGGGTAGCGGTGGAGCGGCGGCGGCCGTTGGAGGACCGGGGCGTAGACCCGCCAGGCCGCCTCCACCTCGTCGCCCCGCACGAAGAGCGTGGCGTCCCCGCGCATGAGGTCGATGAGGAGGGTCTGGTAGGCGTCCGCGAGCGGGCCGAACGCCTCGGCGTAGAGGAAGTGCAGGCGGTGGGTCTCGAGCACGATGGCGTGGCCGGGGCGCTTGA
>JASIDM010000134.1 GCA_030044695.1 Thermoplasmata archaeon | reverse complement strand
CCCCGGTCGTCGTCCCGTTCCCGGAGGTCGCCACGGTCCAGCACCGTCACTTCGTCCGTCGGCGCCGTCTCGGTCGGAAGAAGGCCGGGGACCGTCGGGTCGGTCGGCGGCTGGGACGGCGGGAGGGCCGTCGCGAGCGTGCCCGGGTCGTCCAGCGACTTCACCTCGTGAGCAAGGGGCTGGTGGCGGAGGCCCGGTCCCGTCAGGCGATGCTCGTGCTTGAGGACCTGGGCCGCTTCGGTCCCCGTAGGCCGGTCCGGGGCCGTGCTCTCCGTCGACGCCTCTCCTCCTGGCCGGTCCGGGAGCTCCACCGCCAACTCGCGTACAAGGCCGAGGGGGCGGGCGTCCCGGTGCTCCAGGTCGACCCGAGCTACACGTCCAAGACCTGTCCGAGATGTGGCGAGCGACAGCACGATCGCCGAAGGAGGATGGGCCGGGTGTTCGTGTGCCGCGCGTGCGGTTGGCGGTGCGACCGCCAGGTGAACGCGGGGCTGAACATCTGTCGAACCGCACTGGGGGAGGTCCGTACCGGACCTACGAACCCGGTGCTGGGGGGTCTTCGGCTTGACCCCGACGCCCTGGCCGAGGAGGCGAGGAGTCTCCGCTACGCCCCGGGTCGCTCCGAGGCGCACGAGAGGAGCGGACGGTCAGGGAGGGAACGACTCGCAACACCACCTCGGTGAGCGATCCGTTTTCAAAGCCGGCGCGGCGTCCCCGCAAGCCGGACGAGTCCCGACGACTGCGCGGACCGACCGTAGGGTGCAACCGGGGAAGGGCACGTCGGGCGACCCTTGGCGTCGGTAAGCAGCCAGGGTCGTCACGACTTTATAGCGCAGGATGTTGGGCTGCCGCGGCCATGCAACGGCGGACCTCGGTCATGGCATTCGGTGGCCGATGGTCGGGCGTGGTCCTGCTCACGGCTCTGGTCGTTTCTCTGCTGCTCTCGGTGGCTTGGAGCGTCCCCGCGGTGACCTCCCAGCGGTCGCCGACCCTACCGACCCGTCCGGCCGAGATCCCGTACACGGTGCCCGTCAACCCGGAGTTCCTGCCGGAGCAACTCCCCAACCCCGGTCCGCAGGAGTTCGCAGAGGCCGGCGGTTCGGTGGCTGTGGCGGGGGTCCAGGTCGCTGTAGGGGAGCCCTTCGCGTCCCCGTCGGGCGTTACGTATGCCGGGGAGGTGTACGTCCTGAACACGACGTCGGGCGCGGAGTACACCGTCGTCAGCCCACACCTGGGCTATCCGTTCCAGTTCGGCTCCTCGGTAGCCCTCGGGGACGGCTACCTCGTCGTCGGCGCTCCCGCGGAGACGAGCATCTACAACAGCTCGGCGGACTACGCCGGCGAGGTTTTCGTGTTCAACGCCGCGAACGGCGAGTTGCTCACCACCTTGACCAGCCCTAACGAGCAGATCAACGGGTTGTTCGGCGCCTCGGTCGCGATCAGCGGAAGTACGCTGGTGGTCGGGGCTCCGGGAGAGGCGCTCGCCGGCGTCGACTCGGGCCTAGCCTACCTCTACTCGGCCCCTACATGGTCGGTGATGACCCTCACGAGCCCCGACCCCCAGCTGGGCGGTGACTTTGGCAGGTCGGTCGCGGTCAGCGGTTCCGACGTGGTGGTCGGAGCTCCGGGAGAGAACTCGGACAACGGCAACGCGTACGTCTTCTCCGCGTCCTCGGGGGACCTGGTCTGGGCGCTACCGGATCCGGTCGCCGGCGACTTCGGCTTGTCGGTCGCGATCAGCGGCTCCTCGATCGCGGTCGGCTCGCCGTTCTCCTCCGCGGGAGGGAGCGCGACCCTGTACTCCTTCCGGTCGAATGTTTCCACGCCGCTACCGAACCCGCACTCTTCGGGGGAGTTCGGGATGTCAGTGGCGATCTACGGGACCACCGCGGTGGTCGGCTCTCCGTACCAGGACCCTGACGGTCTCGCTGAGGCAGGCGAGGCATACTCCTTCAGCACGGTGAGCGGTGGCCTTGTCCTTGGCCAGTTCATCGCCAACCCGCCGCAGGCGGCGTGGCTCTACGGTTACGGTCTCGGGAGCCTATTCGGCTCCGCGGTCGCCATCGGGTCGCTGGGGATCGTGGTCGGCGCTCCGGGCCAGAACGACAGCGGAGTGGTGAGCGCCGGGGCCGCGTTCCTGTTCCAGAACCTTCCGCTCACCGTGTCGAGTCCCCTCGCCAGCTACCTGGGCGACTTCGGCTCGTCGGTCGCGGTCAGCAACGGAATGATGGTCGTCGGGGCCCACCAGGAGGGCACGGGTTACTCGGGCGAGGCGTTCCTCGTGGACCTCGGGACCGGGGCGATCACGGCCCTGGTCGACCCGAACGCGGCCTACGATGGCTACTTCGGCGCCTCCGTGGCGATCGACGGGACCTACGCGGTGGTCGGCGCCCCGGGCGAGTACGCGGCGACGGGAGGGCCGAGCGGTTCCGGCAACGTCTACGTCTACACCGCGGCGACCGGCGTCCTGGTCACGACCCTTGACAGCCCGAACCCCCAGAGCGACGGGGATTTCGGCTACTCCGTGGCCGTGAGCGGCGTCGATGTCGCGGTCGGTGCTCCGACGGAGACCCCGTCAGAGTACCCGGAGTCCGCCGGAGCCGCCTACCTGTTCAACGCCTCCTCCGACAGCCTGCTCGCCAGCTTCGACAGCCTCAACCCGATCAGCGACGGGTTCTTCGGCTACTCCGTGGCCGTGAGCGGGACCACCGTCGTCGTGGGGGCCCCGTTCGAGGCCCCGGGCGAGCTGAGCGACGCGGGGGGCGCCTACATCCTCCTCGCCCAGAAGGAGGGGTACTACGAGCTCCCCTTGATCAGCCCGAACCTCCAGGTGGACGGCTGGTTCGGTAACTCGGTCGCGATAAGCGGGAGCGAGGTCTTCGTCGGGGCTGAGCTGGAGAACGACGCCGGGCAGGAGTCGGCGGGGCACGTCTACCAGTTCGTCGCGGACACCGGGGATCTCGCGGCCACGTTCTCCAGTCCGAGCCCCGCGACCAACGGGCTGTTCGGCGGTTCGGTCTCCACCAACGGCGCCACGCTCGTCGTCGGAGCGCCCGGCGAGACCGGGGACGGCATCGACCATGCCGGGAACGTCTACGTGTACAACGTCGCCTCCGGGGTCGCCGGGAACGCCTACTTCAGCCCGGGTGCCCAGGGTTTCGGGGACTTCGGCGATTCGGTGTCGATCGGCCCGGGCGGCGCGATCGTCGCCGGAGCGCCCGGCGAGTCCGGAGAGTCCGGACCGGTCGGCCACGCCTACGATCTCTAAGGACTCGGACGAGAACCGCCCTCACCCCTCGGTCTCCTGCCCACCGTGGACGGGTCCGGTCGCTCGACGCTTGCCCGTCCCGGCCCCCCTCGCCTAGGGGCCGGCGCGTTGCCCGGGGCCTCGCGACCGACCACCCGTTGAAGTTGGCCCACGGGGGACGGGTCTACCGTTGGCTCTCACTCATCGAGCCGACGCCGGGGCGTCATGCCGGTCGAACGGGCCGACGCCTCCAGCGACTCCGCAGGGCTCGGCCCCGACTCGGCAAACCGCGCCCAGAACTCCCGCCGATCCCTGGACCCGGTCTCTCCCGGCTCCGTTCGCCACCGTCGCGGTCCGGCTCGACGGCCGCGAGCGCACCGGCGTGCGTCTCACCGTTGCGCCGCGTTCGGCGCAGGCGCGGCCGGCACAGCGGCGGAGGGGGAGCCCGCCGTAGCGGGGCTGGCCTGGCCGGCGGACTCGCCGTAGATGTACCGGACCCCGCGGGCGGCGGAGACGACCGCCCCTACGGCGGTCACCGACCCTGCGAAGAGGAACGCCTCATCGAGCGCGGTGTGGAACGCGGGCCCGATGGCGGCCGCGAAGAAGTGAGGAGCGAGGAGGGACGACGACACGTTGCCCGGGAGGGGCTGCCAGCCGGTGATGGTGCCGGCGGCGGTGAGGAGGGTCTGCATCGGGTTCTCTCCGAGGAACGCCCCGAACAACGCCCCCGTAGGGTTGGAGGCGACCAGGTGGGAGAGGATCCCGAGGTCCGGCTGGCCGACCCCGGCGGTGGTGAGCGCCTGGCCCACCGAGGTGCCGAGTCCGCTGGAGAGCCCGAGGATGACGATCGTGAAGAACAGCGCCATGGAGAGCTGCTGGCCGGTGTTCTGCAGGGTGGCGAGCATCCCCGAGGCCGCGCCCCGGTTCTGGGGCGGGACCGAGTTCATCACCGAGGCGGTGTTCGGGGCGGCGAACATCCCCATCCCGCAGCCCTGCACGTAGAGGAGCACGCCCATCTGCCAGTAGGCGAAGTTCAGCGGCAGCAGGGCGAGGAGAAAGAACGTCCCGGAGGCG
>JASIDM010000133.1 GCA_030044695.1 Thermoplasmata archaeon | reverse complement strand
TCTCGCGCAGGAGGTCGGTCTCGGCCGCGAGCACGGCGTCGAGCTCGGAGAGCCGACGGGCCCGGTCCTCGCTCCGACGCCGTCGGTCGAGCTGCTCCGCCTCGAGTCGAGCGAGCTCGCCGTCGAGCCGTTCACGTAGGGCGGTCAGGGCGCGGAGCCGCTCCTCCGCCGCCACGAGGTGGCGTTCCCGGTCGGCGAGCGCCCGCTCGGCGGCCTCGGCGCCGTCGAGCTCCCGGCGGAGCCGCTCGGCCTCGTTCCCGACCGGGGCGAGCCGATCGACCGCCGCCCGGAGCTCCGTCGCTTCGGCGCTCGCCGCCGAGGCGGCCTCCGTCGCGGAGGCGACCTCCGCGTCGGCGCGCTCGAGGAGCCCGCGGGCTTCGCGACGCTGTCGTTCGAGCTCCGTCCAGCGCTGGAGGTCCCGGTCGTAGCGTTCTCGGGCGCCCCGGGCCTCCTCAAGCATCTGCCGATGACGCTCGCCGTCCCCTCGCTGGGTCTCGGCGGCGTCGAGCTCGGTGGTCGCCTCGGCCCGGTGCCCCTCGAACTCCGCGGTGCGGACGGCTTGGCCGCACGTTGGGCAGATCCCCGCGGTCAGGAGCTCGCTGACCTGCTCGACGCTGGCCCGAGCGCGGGCGAGCCGCTCCACCGCCGCACGCTCAGCGTCCCGCGCAGTGAGCAGCTCGCGGTCGAGCTCGACGAGGGGCTTCGCCGTGGAGAGCGGCGGCGCCTCCCGGGGGGTCTCCTGCTGGAGGGCGTCCAGCCGAGCGTGAAGCTGCGCGCGGTCACGGGTCGCGCGGGCCACGCGATCGTCGGTCTCCCGGAGCCGCCGGACGCACGCTTCCTGGGCGGCCGTGGCGCGGGCCAGCTGCTGGAGCGCGTCGGACGTGCGATCGAGGGCCTCCCGCCGGGCGCGGGTCGTCGCCTGGGCGGCGGCGTGCTCCTCGTTGATCCGTGGCCGACCCGCGACGAGGGGCTGGAGTCGGGCGACCTCCTCTTGGGCCGATCCCGCTTCCGCGGTGACCTGCGCGCGACGGCGCTCGGCCTCGACCGCGGCCCGCTCGTCCTCGGACCCCGTCCGCCGGAGTCCCTCTCGCTCCCGGCGGTCGGCTTCCAGCCGACCTAGCGCCGCTTCGGCGTCGGTCCGTCGCGTGCGGGCCCCCTCGAGGTCGCCGTTCGCCCGGCGCACCGCCTCCGTCAGGGCGATCCGGTCCGCGCGCAGCCGGTCCGCCTCGGCCGTCGCTTGGGCGAACTCGGCGTCCCAGTGCGCCATCCGTCCGGACTCCTCGCGCCGGTGTCGGACCCCGGCGCGCAGGTCCCTCGCGAGCGCCTCGGCGTTGTCGGCGGCGATCCGGTAGCGCTCGACCCCGAGCGCCTTGCGAACCGTCTCCAGGCGCTCCTCGGGCTCGGTCGCGAGGATCTCGCGCATCCGTTCCTGGGGCACGTAGATCGCCCACCGCCAGAGGTCGGAGTGGGCCTGCGGGTTCGGGTTGTCCGGGAACCCGAGCTGCTCGATGACGCGCTGGCGGATCTCGGTGGCCGAATAGGACGTCGGGTGGCCGTCCTCGACGAACGTCAGCTTCTCCGGCTCGAACGACTCGCGACCCCGCCGGTGGACCTTGCGGAAGCGGCGCCGGACGGTGAACCGGTGCTCGTCGTCCCCCAACGTCACCGCCACCTCGGCGTGGGCGGTGCCGTGCCGGATCAGGAACGCCGCGTCGACCTCGGCGACGCCGAACAGCGCCATCTCGACGGCGTAGAGGAGGCTCGACTTGCCGGCGCCGACGTCGCCGACCAGGAGCGTGGTCCCCGGGCCGAGGTCGAGCCGGCCGTGCTCGAAGCTGCGGATGTTCTCGACCTCGAGGCGACGCAGCTGCATGATCGGGCCCTAGCCGTCGCGCTCTGCCCGAACTCCGAGGAGCCGGCGGGCCCCCTCGATCCGGGCCGTCTCGTAGTCGACCCGCGACTCGCCGTCGGCCTTGGGGAGGCCGAGCTCGCGCAGGAGCTCGCGGACGAGCCGTTCGCCCGCGTCCCCGGCGAGCCAGGGGGCGGTGGTCCGGCTCGACTCCAGCAGGGCGGTGATGCCGCGGGCCTCGACCCCCGACTCGTCCGCGGGCCCGGCGGAGGCACCCGACGGACCGCTGAGGTCGCGCGTCTCCCATAGGACCTCGGACGCCGAACCCGCCAGCTCCCGGGTGAGGCCGGCGAGGTCCAGCTGGCTCGCCGAGCCGCTCGCGAGCTCCCCGCGCAGGCGGGGGAAGACGAGCGCGCCGTCGCGGCCCGCCGCCCGCAGTTCGCGCGCGATCGTGTCGTGGGCCTCCTCGGCGCTCCGACCGGAGAGGTCGACGTCGACCAAGCGCACGACGCCGGGCGGCGCCGTGTCGACGAGCTCGACGCTGGGCCGGCCCTCCTCCACGGTGACGATCGCGAGGCCCTGGTGGGTACGGCCTTCGACCGCGTTCTCCAGGTCGGTCCGGCTCGTGCCGAACACCGCCCCGGGGTTGACCAGGACGCCCCCACCGGGACCCTCGCCTTGGTACGTGTAGTGGATGTGCCCTCCCGCGTAGTAGTCGCAGCCGGCCGGCAGGTCCTCGCGCCGGATCCCTCGGATGTGCTCACGGAGGTGCTCGGGGAGGTACTCCTCGACCGCCGCGTGGAACTGGAAGATCTTGAACCCCGGCTCGGCGCGGAACGCCTCGGCGTCCACGGCGCGGAAGTACTCCCGGTCCAGCCCGTGGGAACGGCCGGAGATCCCGGCGATCCTCGCGCCGGTCGGCGGGTCGACCAGGAACGGCAGGGTCCACCGGGTCCCCTCGCTGCGCACGGCCTCGGGGGCGACCTTGGCGAACACCCCCGCGGCCGCCAGGACGTCCAACCAGCTCTTGCGATGGGCGACGTAGTCGTGGGAGCCGTAGATGACGTAGATCCGGATCCCTCGCTCGACGAGTCGCTTCAGCGCCGACGCGATCGGCTCGACCTCAGCGGGATCGGGCACCGGTGTGTGGAAGAGATCCCCCGACACCAGGAGGAACTCGACCCCTCGCTCCTCGGCGACCTCCAGGGCCCGGAGCACGCTCGCCCGCAGCGCCCCCCGGAGCGACGCCGAACGGGGCCAGGCCCCGACGTGCGCGTCGGCGAGATGCGCGAAGACCCAGCGCGCCACGGCCGCTCCCCCTTCAGGGAGCGCGGCGAGCCGTCGTCCCCGGGCTGGCCGGCGGAGAGGGCGGGGCCGCCTCGCCCAGCCGACGGGCCATCGCGGCCAGCAGGCCGGCTCCGGCCCCCATCGCCAGCAGGCCGACCAGGAACATGTCGTCCGGGGCGGCGGAGGCGGGGCCCGCCCCCGCTGGCGGACGGAGGACCATCGGCGTCCCGGCCGGGACCGCGGCGGGAGGGATCGCCGCGATCCGTCGCGCGGCCTCGCTCGTGCGCAGCATCCCCTGCATGATCCCGAACAGTTCGGTCGCCTCCTCCATGGTGATCTGGCGCGCGCGCAGTCGCCCCACGAGGTAGACGTAGCGGGCCTGACGCTGAGCGTCCGGTCCGGTACCGGCCGACGGGGCAGGCGCTTCCGGTGGGGTGTCCTGCCCTTGGGCCGCCATCGGCGCGGGCAGGGCGTGCCGGTTCATCAACCGGACGGTCGCTCGGCCCGCCATGCGTTATAGGCTCGCGGTGCCCTTCCCCGCCGGAAATGCCGAACGCGGACCCGGAGCCCCCCGCGAAGAGCGAGGACGACAAGGACCGCCACCTTCACATCCGCCTGGCCGACGACCACGGCTCGATCTTCGACTTCATCACGGAGTACCTGCATGCCGCCGGCAAGACGGCCGACTGGTACTGGCGGACCGCCGGACGGCTCGAGGGCAACGAGGCCGAGAACCTCGAGGAGCTTCTCTCGAGCGCGTTCGAGGCCGGCGCGTTCATCGCCCACGAGCACCCCGAGGACCTCGCCTACTCCTGGGTCACCGAGGAGGAGTGCGAGGCCGAGCGCAAGCGCGAGGAGCGGGGCGAGCGCAGTGAGGCCGCGCGCAAGGACCGCTCCGACCAGACCCACTACGCGTAGCCCCTCAGGGCACCCGGCTCACGGGCCGACGCCCGACCGGGTGGGCGGGGCCTCGGCCGGTCTAGAAGTGGATCACCGAGTGGGCCACGATCAGCGCGACGAACAGGATCGAGATCGTGTTGACGACCTTGATGAGCGGGTTGATCGCCGGACCGGCGGTGTCCTTCGTGGCGTCGCCGACGGTGTCGCCGACGACCGCCGCCTTGTGCGCGTCGGAGTGCTTGCCGCCGAAGTTGCCGCTCTCGATGAACTTCTTGGCGTTGTCCCAGGCCCCTCCGCCGACGGTCATCATGATCGCGAGGGGGAACCCGGCCAGGATGACGCCGAGCAGCAGGCCCGCGAGGGCGAGCGGCCCGAGCAGGAACCCGACGGCGAGCGGCGTGGCGACCCCGAGGATCGCCGGCGCCGCGAGCTGGCGGAGCGCCGTCACCGTGACGAGGTCGACGCACCGGCCGTACTCCGGCTTCGCCTTCCCGTCGAGGATGCCGGCGATCTCGCGGAACTGCCGGCGGACCTCGAAGACGATCGACTGCGCCGCGATCCCGACGGCGTTCATCAGGAACGACGTGAAGAAGAACGGCAGGATCGCCCCGATGATCAGGCCGGCGACGACCAGCGGACTGGCCACGGTGAGGCTCGACGTGAACGACGCCGCGCCCGTGCCGCTGATCCAGGCGACGTTGGCGTCCTTCGCCGCGGCGAACGTGTAGGCGGCGAACAGGGCGAGCGCCGCCAGGACCGCCGAGCCGATGGCGTAGCCCTTCGTCACGGCCTTCGTGGTGTTGCCCACGGCGTCCAGCGGATCGGTGACGGCGCGGGCCTGCTCGGGGAGGTTCGCCATCTCGGCGATCCCGCCCGCGTTGTCCGTGATCGGCCCGAAGGCGTCGATGGAGATGATCATCCCCGTGACGGCCAGCATGCTGGCGGCGGCGAGCCCGATGCCGTAGAGGCCGAGGTACGGGTTCGGGTAGACCCACCAGCCGGCCCAGCCGACCGCGACGAAGCTGACGAGCGTCGCCGCCACGATGACCAGACCGGAGACGAACACCGAGCCGAGCCCCACGGAGAGGCCGGCGATCACCGTCGGGCCGGCCCCGGCCTGGGCCGACTCCGCGATCCCGTGCACGGGACCGTACTTGGCGCTCGTGTAGTAGTCGGTCAGCAGCACGATGAACACCATCACGACGAGCCCGGCGACCGTCGCGACGAACACGCCCGGGTTGCCGTTCATCAGGTAGTGGTCCAGGAGGTACAGCCCGACGATGCCGACGCCGGTCGTCGCCCCGAGCCCCTGGTAGAGGGCCCCCATGATCGTGCCGCCGGGACGCATCCGCACGAACACCGTGCCGACGAGCGTCGCCACGATCGCCCAGCCGCTGATCACGAGCGGGTAGAGCACGGCGGTCGGGAAGCGGCCGACGAAGTTCACGACGTAGCCGTTCTGGCCGATCAGGTAGGCGAGGAGCATCGCGCCGACGGCCGTGACCACGTACGTCTCGAACAGGTCGGCGGCCATGCCGGCGCAGTCGCCGACGTTGTCGCCGACGTTGTCGGCGATCACGGCGGGGTTGCGCGGGTCGTCCTCCGGGATCCCGGCCTCGACCTTGCCGACGAGGTCGGCGCCGACGTCCGCCCCCTTGGTGTAGATCCCGCCGCCGACCCGGGCGAAGAGGCTCATGAGGGAGGCGCCGAACAGCAGCCCCACCATCTCCAGGATGTTGCCGTGGAACACGACGTAGAAGCCGATCAGCTCGAGCAGGGCGAGGCCTGCGACCGAGAGCCCGGTGACGCTCCCTCCGCGGAACGCGTAGCTCATCGTCGAGGGGAGGTCGCCGGAGCGGGCGCGGGCGGCGGTCCGGACATTCGCGCGGACGCTCACCAGCATCCCGACCGCGCCGGCGAGCGCGCTGCCGGCCGCGCCGA
Source organism: Thermoplasmata archaeon (assembly GCA_030044695.1). Taxonomy (GTDB): domain Archaea; phylum Thermoplasmatota; class Thermoplasmata; order Lutacidiplasmatales; family UBA184; genus Lutacidiplasma. The sequence goes on along the minus strand of JASIDM010000133.1, from coordinate 989 downwards.
ACAGGAACCCGACCGCGAGCCGGGGCCCGTCCGAGCTCAACCCGAAGGCGACCGCGATGACCACGGCGAGGACGGCCGCGACGGAGAAGACGACGGTGTACTCCCGTCGCAGGAAGGCGATCGCTCCCTCGCGGATCGCCCCGGAGATCGCCCGCATCCGCTCGTCGCCCTCGTCCTCCCGCAGGAGGAGGAGCGTCTGGACCCCCGCGTAGGCGAGCGCGAGGACCGCGCTCAGCAGGATGAGCAGCTCCAGCTGTCCGGTGGCCAAACCCGTCACGGACCCTCCAAAACGGGGCGATTCCACGGAGGTCGGGTATTAACTTTGTCGGGGCGGCGGACCGAGCCCGACCCCCGCTAGCGCCGGCGCGTACGCGGGGCTCGTGCCGACGCCTCGCCGCTGCGACCGAGCCCTTAAGACGGGAAGCTGGCGTCGAACGGGCGATGGCCGCCGCCGAGTTCTCCGAGCTGCGGGACTCCGGGACCCGGCGGCTCCGGGTGCCCTGTCGGGAGTGCGGCAGTTCGATCGAGATCGCTCGCCTGAAGGAGCACCTCCGCGCGAGCCACCACTTCGACTCCACGGCGGTGGAGGCGACGTTCCTCGCCGCCCTGATGGACGTTCGGCGATCCCGACGTAGCCGCGCGTGAGACGCCGAGGGCGTTTCGCCCTACGGGTCGAACTCCCGCCGACGGATCTTCTCCGTGATGTAGGCCAGGAACTCGGCGCGGGACATCGTCTTCGCCGCCTTCGTCCCCCGGATCCGGACCGAGACCGTGCCGTCCGCCACTTCGCGATCCCCGACGACGAGCACGTACGGGATACGCTCCAGCTCGGCCTCACGGACACGCTTCGGCAGGGTCGCGTCGCTCCCTCCCGCTTGGGCCCACACGCCCGCGCCGGTCAGTTCGCCGACGATCCTCCCGGCGGCCTCGGCCTGACGGTCCGAGACGGGTAGGACCCGTACCTGCACGGGAGCGAGCCACGGGGGCCA
>JASIDM010000132.1 GCA_030044695.1 Thermoplasmata archaeon | reverse complement strand
CCTGTAGGGGCCAGTGATATGAGAAAAGTTACCCCGGGGATAACTGAGTTGTCTCCAGCAAGAGTCCCTATCGACCTGGAGGCTTGCTACTTCGATGTCGGTTCTGCCTATCCTGGTGGTGCAGCAGCTACCAAGGGTGGGGTTGTTCGCCCATTAAAAGGGATCGTGAGCTGGGTTCACACCGTCGCGAGACAGGTGTGTTGCTTTTTGGCGGAAGTGCACGGGTCTCTGACGAGAAGGTTCCCACAGTACGAGAGGAACGGGGAATCGGCGCCTCTAGTCCATCAGTTGTCCGGCAGGGCATCGCTGAGCAGCCACGCGCTACGGGATAAGGGCTGAAAGCATCTAAGCCCGAAACCCCCTCGAAAAAGAGAGACCTTTAAGGGCATTCGTAGAAGACGAGTTCGATAGAGCCGGGGTGTACGCGGAAAGCCTTCGGGCGATCCGTTCAGCCCGCGGCCACTAACGCCCGCAGCTACGTTACCTGGTCGCGCTCGGCAGTTACACAGAACGCGTGTGGTTCTTTTTTTGAACCCCGGAAATCACCCGCGAGCCGACCGGCTCGTGGCCTGGCCGTGGCCGCTCGGGGGCCTGCCGCCCGCGCGGACCGGATCGGCCGGACCGACCGTTGGCTCGTGAGCCCATGCCCCGTCCTCCGGGGGCCGCCCGCGTCCGGCGAGGAGGATCGGAATGGACTCTCCCAGGCCGCCCGCGCGCGCGCCGGACGGGGAGCACCTCCCGGGCTGCGCCCGCCCGGGCCGCACGCCCCAGCGGCCGGCATCCCGCGGTGACGCCGCCCGCACCGGTTTATATCGCGCGAACCGTATCCCCGGCTCGGCGGTGGGGCAGCCGGTGCGATCGAGGCGCGCAGCCTTTGGACAGTCCGCCGCGGCCGCCATCGTTGGCGTTGCGGTCGGCGTCTCGTTGGCGCTGGTCGCCATCCTGTCGGGCGTACCCCATTCGGGGGTGCGCTCGCGGCGCCTCCCGGCCGATCGTCGAGCGGGTTCGTCGACCCGGAGTTCGCCCCCATCTCCCTGACCAGCCGGGACCCGAGCGCGAGCGGGTGGTTCGGGATGGCCGTCGCCGTGAGCGGCTCGACCTACGTGGTCGGCGCCCCGGAGGAGGCCAACGGCGATGGGGACGCCTACGTCGTGAACGAGAGCACCGGGGCCGCCGAGACGCTCGTGCATCCGACCGATAGCGACATCGGGTTCGGCCAGTCGGTCGCGGTCGCCTCCGGTCGGATCATCGTCGGCGCGCCGCTCGGCGGCTCGCCGGAGACCGGGCTGGTCTACGTCTACAACGAGGCGACCGACGCCCTCGAGGCGACCTACTCGAGCCCTGAGGCTCAGACGTTCTACGACGGATTCCTGGGGGAGTTCGGCTGGGCCGTGGCCGCGAGCGGCACCTGGATCGTGGTCGGAGCCCCCTACGAGAACACCTCGGGCGTCCCGCTCGCCGGGCACGCCTACATCATCAACGCCGCGACGGGCCAGATGAGGATGATCGAGAGTCCAGACCCGCAGGAGTTCGGGCAGTTCGGCTCCTCCGTCGCGGTGAGCGGCAACTTCGTGCTCGTCGGCGCACCGGACGAGACCCCGGCGGGGACGGCGTTCACGGGCGCCGGCGATGCCTACCTGTTCTCCGCCACCACCGGGGACCTCATCACCACGTACACGAGCCCGGGCCCTTTCGTCAACGAGATCTTCGGCACGTCGGTCGCCGTCGACGGACCGGGCGGTGTCGCCGTCGTCGGCGCCCCCTGCACCTGCGAGGACTCCGGCGGGGAGGCCTACGAGTACAACCTCGACAGCGGCAGCCTGCAGGCCCTCGCTAGCCCTAATCCGAGCCTGGGCGGGGCTTTCGGGATCTCCGTCGCCGCCAGCGACGGGATCGTCGTCGTCGGGGCGTCGGGGGAGCCGTCGGACGGGGTGACGGCGGCGGGCAACGCCTACGTCTTCAGCGAGTCGAGCGGGAGCCTCATCGGCTCCGACCTCGCCCCGCCGGACCCGCAGGAGTACGGCGAGTTTGGCCGTGCGGTGGCGGAGAACGGGTCCGCGGTCGTCGTCGGCGCCCCGACCGAGCGGGCGTCCGGTCTCGCGGAGTCCGGTCAGGCGTTCCTCTTCACGCAAGTACCCCTCCAGGTCTCGAGCCCCAACGCGGCCTACGTCGGCGACCTCGGCTCGTCGGTGGCGGTCGACAACGGCGTCGTGGTGGCCGGAGCCCCCTACGAGACCGCGAACGACATCGGCGAGGCAGGGCATGCCTACCTCCTGGCGGCCCGGGACGGGCCGATCCTCACCCTGACGAGCCCGAACGTGCAGGACCAGGGTCTGTTCGGCTTCGCCGTCGGGATGGCGGGCCAGTTCACGTTCGTCGGCGCACCGTACGAGAACGTCACGACCAGCTACCCGGAGGCGGGGCGGGTCTACGAGTACAACACCTCCACCGGCGCCCTGATCCGGACCCTTACCGCGCCGGGAACCCCTTCGGAGGGACGGTTCGGCTACTCGCTCGCCGCCTCGGGCAACCTGGTCGTCGTGGGGGCCGACGCGGTTTCGGGCAACGGGGCCGCCTACGTCTTCTATGCCTCCAACGGCACGCGGGCGGCGACCCTGCTCGACCCGACGTCCGGCGACTGGGCGTTCGGCTTCTCGGTCGCGGTGAGCGGCGGGACGGTCGCCGTCGGGGCGCCGCTCCAGGGGCCCGACGCCATCGGGGCCGCGTTCGTCTTCAACGCGACCAAGGGGACGTTGATCGATTCGTTCACGAACCCGGACGGTCTCGGTGGCGCCTTCGGGCTCTCCGTCGCGCTCGGGGCGGGGAACCTCGTCGTCGGCGCCCCCGAGAACACGTTCGGGAGCACGACCGACGCCGGGAACGTCTACCTGTTCTCCGTCGCGACCGCCGCGCTCCTGCAGAACGTGACGAGCCCGAACGCGATCAGCTACGGTTACTTCGGGCAGTCCGTCGCCGACAACGGGGGGACGATCGTGATCGGCGCACCGGGCGAGACCGCGTTCGGCTTCGTGAGCGTCGGGAGCGCCTACCTCCTCCACGCCTCGGGCGGCGCCCTCTACGACCGTTACAACAGCCCCGTCCTGTCGCAGGACGGGAGCTTCGACTTCGGGGTGGCGGTGGCGATCGGACCGGGGGGGATGGTGGCGGTCGGCGCAGAAGCCTACAGCGACAGCGGGCCGTTCCCGGGGTACCTTTACCTGTTCTTCCTGTAGGCGGCGCGGCACCGGGCGGCGGTCCAGGGCCCGCGGAGCGCGCGCTCCCGCGGTCGCGCTAGGCCCGGGACAGCTCAGCCGGGCAGGGTTCGCGCATACCGCCTCAACCCCGCCTGCACCGTCGCCGCGTCGTGCGTGTCGAGCCCATGGACGACCGTGTACGCCGCCGACGCGTGCCGATGGAAGGTGAGCCGGCGCTCCACCTCTTGCCGATCTTCCGCGACGGAGTCGCGCGCGACCCGGGCGGCGAAACCATCCGCCGTCGGGAGCCCTGCGAGGATCGCGACCGGGTCCTCGTAGCAGGCGCTCTCCCAGTCCAGGATCCCCGATATCCCCCGGTCGTTGACCAGGAGGTGTTCGGGACCGAGGTCCCCGTGGTTGAGCGACGGCGCCCGGCCGAGGGTCCGTCGGTCCCCGAGGTAGGCGTCCCAGTAGGCCTCGTCACAGCGTCGGACGTCGGCGGGCAGCCGGGGCCGGACCCGATCGCGGACCCACGGCTCGAGCGTGAGCCAGCGCCCTCGACGGTCGTTCCGCTCGCTCCAGTCCACGCCGGCCTTGCGCCCGAGCGCCCGCGGGAACCGCGCGAGCGTGCGGAGGACCACGGCGAGCTCGGACGCCCAGCCCCGGCCCCGTTCGCCGCCGAGGTTACGGCGAGGAAGCGGGCGGCCCTTCAGCTTGCGGTAGGCGACGACCCGCACGGACCCGTCCCGGCCCCGCACGACCCGCTCGACGTGCGGGACCGGGACCTCGAGTCGTGGCTCGAGCTCGGCGAGCAGCATCAGCTCGGGCTCCAGGCGCCGTGCGTCCTCGCGCGAGCGCGGGAACCGCAGGATCCACTCGTCGTGGACGTCCAGGACGTAGCAGCACCAGCCGGTCTCGATCGCCCGGGCGGACCGGACGGGGAGCGTCGGGAAATGCCGCTCGGCGAGCCGAACGAACGCCCGCGCGTTCCCGCGTCCCGCGGCCACCACGCTCGCGTCAGGCTCGCCCAGGACTTTGACCGACGCGGACGACGACGGAACGGGTCGGGCAGGGGAGCGCGGCGTCCTCCCGGGCCCCGGCGAGCGTTTTCCGCTCTCGCGGGCTCGAACCGCCGTGCCGTCCCTCGGGGTGAGCCGCAGTCGATGGCCGGTGGTCGCCTGGATCCGTCTCAGGGTCCCGCCCCCGCCGACGCCCGTCATGCTCACCGGCGGGCCACCACCGCCGCCGACGCCTCCGCTCGAGATCCTCGCGCCGAACCCCGTGACGACCGACCCGCGCAAGCGGGTCTACGCCTACGAGGAGGACCACGGCGAGAGGGTCGTCCGGCTCGTCTGGGACGCCGACGACCCGACGATCCTCGAGGCGGAGTACCGCGCCCCGATCTACGGCGCGCGCCTGCCGGCCGAGGAGGTCCCCGGTTTCTGGGCGGCGGTGAAGGCGCTGGTCGCCCCGATCGGCCCGTTGCCGGTCGACGGCGCGGACCCGCGCCCGTAGCCCCGTAGGCAACACGCTTAGGCGAGGGGGGCGTGCCGAACGCATGCGCCGGCCCCCGCTCCTGCGCGCGACGTTCGTTCATCTTCCGGGTATCGGTCCGGCGACCGAGGCGGAGCTCTGGCGTCAGGGCCTCGTCGACTGGCGGGACCTGCGGGCGACGCTCGGCGCCGAGCCGGCCGGCCGACGCGCGCCGGCCGGGCTCGTCGCGGGGCTGGAGGCGAGCGAGGAGGCCCTCGAGCGACGGGACGCCGCCTGGTTCGGTCGGCGCCTGCCGGACGCGGAGCGGTGGCGCCTCGCCCCCGAGTTCCGCGACCGGACCGCCTTCCTCGACATCGAGACGACGTCGCTCTCCCCGTACGAGGGGATCGTCACCGTGGTCTCGGTCCACGGCGGCGGCGCCACGCGCTCGTTCGTCACCGGCGAGGACCTCGCCGAGCTGCCGGCGTACCTCGGGCGGTTTCCCCTCCTCGTCACCTTCAACGGCAGCCGGTTCGACGTGCCGTTCCTCGAGGTGGCGCTCCCGGACTTCGTGCCGCCCCCCGTCCATATCGACCTCCGCTTCCTGCTGTACCGCCTCGGCCTCTCGGGCGGCCTGAAGCGGATCGAGGCGACCCTCGGCCTCGGGGACCGGAGCGGCGTCGAGGGGATCGACGGGCTCGCGGCCGTGCGCCTCTGGCACGAGCACCGCCGGGGGAACCCCGAGGCGCTGGACCGTCTGGTCCGCTACAACCGGGCCGACACCCGCAACCTCGAGCCGCTGCTCGAGTACGCCACCGCGGAGCTGCTCGACCGACTGCCGCTGCCGGCCGCGACCTCGACGAGCCCGGCGCCGGTCGCCCGACCGGCCCCGGCGGCGCGGTAGGCGGTCGATGGCCGGGCCCGAGATCGCCGCGGTCGTGGCGGCGTTCGACCGCGACGACTTCGTCCTGCGGGCGGCCCGCTCCGTGGCGGCCCAGACGGTGCCGCGGGCGAGCTACGAGCTCGCCGTGGTGACGAACTTCCACCGGCCGGAGATCGAGCGCGAGCTCCTCGCGCTCGGCGCCAAGGTCCTCTACTCCGAGGAGCCCCAGATCGGGGCGTTCATGCACCTCGCGGCGAACGCCACGACGGCGCCGTGGCTCGCGTTCCTCGACGACGACGATGAGTTCGAGCCGGAGCGGTTCGCCCGGTTCCTGGAGGTCCGCCGAGCCTACCCCGGTCTCGGCTTCTACCGCAACCGGGTGCGGGTGATCGATCGCGACGGCCGCGCCATCCCTCCCGAGCGGTGGCGGCGCCACGAGCTCGACGCGGCGTTCGACGCCCTCGGCGACGTCTACCTGCCGCCGGACGGCAAGGAGCGCGCCCTCGAGATCGGGCTGCAGCGGACCTGGGCCTCGTTCAACTCGAGCACGATGATCGTCCGGCGCGAGCTGCTCGACGGGGACCTCGGAAGGGCGTTCGACCGGCAGCGCCTGCCCGACACCCTGCTCTACCTCGCCGCCGTCCTGCGGCCGGTCGGCCTCTACCTCGACCCGCGCCGCCTCACCCGGTTCCGGTTCTGGGAGGCCAGCGCCACGGGCTCGCTCGCCTGGTTCCGCCACGCGACCCGCTGCAACCTCGAGCTCGCCGAGGTCGCCGAGCGCCACGGGGCGACGGCGTACGCCCGGCTCTTCCGGGAGCTCTCCGTGCACTACGGCCGGATGGCCCGCGCCACGGCCCTTGCCGACGGGATCGCCGCCCGCGCGGCGCGGCGGGAGATCGCCGCCCGGACCGGCGACTACCTCCGCTACCTCGGCCGTCATCCGGACGAGCGGCGCCTGACGATCGACACCTGGGCCGCCGGCGCCTACGGGCTCGGCTACGCCCTCGCCCCCGGGGCCGTGCACCGGCTCGCCGGGGCCCGCCTCACGAGGGGCCGGCACCGCTAGCGATCGGCGTCGGCGTCCCCAGCTCGAGGCGGGGGACCGGGACCGGGGCCCCCGTCGGTGGCTCGGCCCGACGGATCCGCTCGGCGGCGAGGCGGCAGTACTCCTCGGAAGCGTCCACGTGCAGGTAGTGCCGGCCGAGGCGGCGCGCGACGGCGCCGACGGTGCCGGTGCCGCCGAACATGTCGAGCACGACGTTCCCCCGGTAGCTGTAGAACTTCACGAGGCGCTCGATCAGCTCCTCGGGGAACGGCGCCGGGTGTCCCTGGCGACGCCGCTCCGGAGGGATCGCCCAGAACCCGTCCGAAAACCGCTCGAACTCCCGGGGGCCGATGTCGATCTGGCGCCGATCGCCGTCGAGCTTCCAGCGTTCCTTGCAGAAGACGAGGACGTACTCCCAGGACGGGACGATGTGGGGGTTCGACGGGCTCCGCCAGCTCCCCCAGGCCGTGCGCCGGCCCATCGTCTGCTTGTACCAGATGATCTCGGTCCGCATGATGTAGCCGAGCCCGCGGAGGTCCGTCGAGAGGTCGTGGTGGATCGGGCGGAACTCCTTGATCGAGGTCGGCGCCACGTTGAGGACGAAGCGGCCGCCGGGGACGAGGGTCCGGTAGAGCGCGCGCCAGACCTCGCGGAGCCAGGCGAGGTACGCCTCCGGCGGGAGGTCGTCCGCGTAGCCGCGGTAGGGGATGCGCACGTTGTACGGTGGGCTCGTGATGGCCAGGTGCACGCTCGCGTCCGGCAGCGCGTCGAGCACGGCCTTCGCGTCGCCGCGCACGACCCGATCGAACGGCGAGCTCGGGCCGGTCCCCCTCCGACCGGCCGGCATCGAGGGCGGCCAGCGGACGGCGCCGCTTGAGCGTTCGCCCGGCCCGGCCGGGGGCCGGGCCGGAGCCGCCGCCGACCCGGGTCGAGCGCCGCGGACATCAAGGTCATAATCTCCGCGCGCCACCGTCCGACCGTTCCCCATGCCCGTCGTTTTCGCCGTTCCCAAGGAGTCCGCCGCCGGCGAGCGGAGGGTCGCCACGGTCCCGGAGGTCGTCGCCCGGCTCACGAAGGCCGGCCACGAGGTCCGCGTGGAGCACGGGGCGGGCGACGGCGCGCGGTACCCGGATGCGGAGTACGCGAGCGCGGGGGCGAAGGTCGTCGCCGGTGGGGCGGCCCTGGGCGACGGCGCCCAGGTGGTCCTCCGCGTGCAGGGTCCCTCCGCCACGGAGGTCAAGGGCCTCGCCGACGGGACGATCGTCCTCGGGCTGCTCAACCCGGCCCGCGACCTCGCCGGGGTCGCCCGGCTGAGGGACGCGCGGCTCACCTCGTTCGCCCTCGAGCTGCTCCCCCGGATCACCCGCTCCCAGAGCATGGACGTGCTGTCGTCGCAGGCGACCGTCGGAGGATATCGGGCGACCCTGATCGGGGCCGAGCTCGCCCCGAAGTTCTTCCCGATGCTCACCACCGCGGCCGGCACGATCCGGCCCGCGCGCGTCGTGGTGCTCGGCGCCGGGGTCGCCGGTCTCATGGCGATCGCGACGGCCAAGCGGCTCGGGGCGATCGTGGAGGCGTACGACGTCCGACGCGCCGCCGGCGAGCAGGTCCGCAGCCTGGGCGCGAAGTTCCTGGAGCTGCAGATCAACGCCGAAGGCACCGGTGGCTACGCCCGGGAGCTGACCGACGCGGAGAAGGCCCAGGAGGCCGAGATGCTCGCCCGGGCGGTCGCCGAAGCGGACGTGGTGATCACGACGGCGGCGATCCCCGGACGCCGGGCGCCGATCCTCGTGCGCCAGGCGATGGTCGACCGCATGCACGACGGCGCGGTGATCGTCGACCTCGCCGCCGAGACCGGCGGCAACTGCGAGCTCACGAAGGCCGGGCAGACCGTCACGGCCGGCGGCGTCACGATCGCGGGCCCGCTCAACCTCGCGAGCCAGCTGCCGCTGCACGCGAGCCAGATGTACGCCCGCAACCTCGAGGCGTTCGTCCGTCTCCTCCTGACCCCGCAGGGCGCGCTCGTTCCCGAGTACACCGACGAGATCCTCGCCGGCACGCTGCTCACCCGCTCGGGCGCGGTGGTCCACCGGCCGACGGCGGAGCTGCTCGCCCAGGGGGCCGGCTAGATGGCCGCCGACCTCTGGACGGCGCTGTTCATCGCCATCCTCACCGCCTTCACCGGCTACGAGGTCATCAGCCGCGTCCCGAGCCTGCTCCACACCCCGCTGATGAGCGGGTCGAACTTCATCCACGGGATCGTCCTGGTCGGCGGGATCGTCGCCCTCGGCTTCGCGACGACCGATCTCGAGCGGATCGTCGGCTTCCTGGCCGTGGTCATGGGGGCGATGAACGTCACCGGCGGCTACGTGGTGACGGAGCGGATCCTCGCGATGTTCGACCGCTCCAAGAAGGGAGGGCCGAAGCCGTGACCAGCCCGCTCCACGACGTCGTCGACGCCGTCTACGTCGTCGCGATCCTCGTCTTCATCCTCGGCCTCCGGGCGATGAGCTCCCCGACGACCGCCCGCCAGGGGATCGTCACCGCCGGGATCGCCATGCTCATCGCCGTGGTGGTGACGTTCCTGTCGCCGGGCCTCTCCAACTTCGCCTGGATCGCCCTCGGGGTGGCGATCGGCGGGCTCGCCGGCTTCGGCTGGGCCCGCGTCGTGAAGATGACGGCGATGCCGCAGATGGTCGCCGTCTTCAACGGCATGGGCGGCGGCGCGGCCGCGGCGATCGCCGGCGTGGAGCTTCTCGGGAGCCTGCGGGGCGCGACGGCCGACCTCTCGGTCGCCGGGGCGGTCATCGGATCGATCTCCATCTCGGGGAGCGTCATCGCGTTCCTGAAGCTCCAGGGCTGGATGCCGTCGAAGGCGATCGTGCTGCCGGCCCGGCAGGTCGTGAACTTCGCCGTCCTGGTCGTCGCGGTCGGCTTCGGCGTCGGGGCCGTCGGCTGGCTCCGGCCGGAGTACCTCGCGCCGTTCTTCGGCCTCCTCGTCCTCTACGGCGTCCTCCTCACCCTCCCCATCGGCGGGGCCGACATGCCCGTGGTGATCAGCCTGTTCAACGCCCTCACGGGGATCGCCGTCGGGCTGGACGGCTTCGCCCTCGTGAGCGGCCCGCTCGGCGACGCCGGCTACGCCATGGTGATCGCCGGGGTCCTGGTCGGGGCCGCGGGCTCGCTCCTCACCGTGCTGATGGCCCGGGCCATGAACCGCTCCGTCGGCAACGTCTTCTTCGGGGCGTTCGGCGCTACTGAGGACGCCGGCGCGGCGGTCACCGGCTCGCTGAAGCCGATCGATGCGACCGACGCGGCGACCTTGATGGCCTACGCCAACGAGGTCGTCATCGCCCCCGGCTACGGCATGGCCGTCGCCCAGGCCCAGCAGAAGGTCAAGGAGCTCTCCGACCTGCTCGCGGCCAAGGGCGTGACCGTGAAGTTCGCGATCCACCCCGTCGCGGGGCGGATGCCGGGCCACATGAACGTCCTGCTGGCCGAGGCCGGGATCTCCTACGACAAGCTGTTCGACCGCGACGAGATCAACGCCGAGCTCCCGAGCGTCGACGTCGTCCTCGTGATCGGGGCCAACGACGTCGTGAACCCCGCGGCTCGCCGCAAGGGAAGCCCCCTCGAGGGGATGCCGATCCTCGACGTCGACCGGGCGAAGACGGTGATCGTCATCAAGCGCGGGCAGGGCAAGGGGTTCGCCGGCATCGAGAACGAGCTGTTCTACGGCGACAACTGCCGGATGCTCTACGGGGATGCCCAGGCCGCCGTCGGCCAGCTCGTCACCGCCCTCAAGCAGAGCTAGGGCGTCGGGACGATGCCGGCGGCCCGTCGAACCCCGGCCCGAGGGCGGAACCGCCCCGGCGGCCGGCGCCGACGCCCGGGGCGCGCCTGGACGCTCCGAGGGGCCCGGTCGGCGGACCTCCCCACCCTCGTCCGGCATCGGCGTCGGATGTGGGAGGAGATCCGTCCCCAGGCGGCCGCCGACCTCGACCGTCACGACCGCGCCTACCGGCGCTGGGTGCGCGAGCAGCGGGCGGGCGGTCGGTTCGTCGCGCTGGTGGCGGAGGACCCGAACGGCCGTCCCGTCGGCAGCGGAGCGCTCTGGCTGATGCCGTACCAGCCCCGACCGGGGCCGCTCGGACGGCCCGAGATGCCGTACGTGCTGTCGATGTTCACCGAGCCGTCCTACCGGGGGCAGGGGGTCGCGTCGGCGATCGTTCGGGGGCTCGTTCGGTGGGCCCGCGAGCACCGCTACGGGCGGGTCGTGCTGCACGCCTCGCGCCAGGGCCGGCCGGTCTACGAGCGGCTCGGCTTCGAGGCCGGCAACGAGATGCGGCTCGAGCTCGTTCGCGCCGGACCGGCACCCCGCCGGACGGCGCCGGCCTCCCGCCGCTAGCCCGGCCGTCGCCCCGGCGGCCAGGCCGACGGGCGGCGGGGCGCGCCTCCGGGGGTACGCCTCGGCGCCGAACTCCAGCGTCCGGGGGACCGGCCCCCGTCGCCGATCGGTCGGTCCGAGTCGCACCGGCGGGGCGGACGCTGGCCGGCGGCGCCGTTTCTCTCCCCCGCGCCCGGGAGGGCGGGCCGTCGGTCCGCGGGGGCGCGAGGGTCAGCCGCCGGGCGGTCGGCGAGCGCCATGATTTGAACCCCGAGGGCTCGCGCCGGGGCGGGTCCCTTCGGACTCCCACGGAGCCGACGATTCTCCATGGCTCTGCCCGCGATCCTCGCCGTCCTCGCCGGGCTCGCGACGGGGATGTCCACCGTGACGGCGATCGCGGTCCGATGGGCGGCGTTCGCGCGGCGCCCTCTGACGGCGGGGATCGCCCAGTTCCTGCTCGCGATGATGGCCGGGATGCTCGTCGGCGTCCTCGTCTACTTCGGCGTCGGCGGCGCCGCCGGCCTCGCGAGCGGTCTCTGGGCGGCGAGCGCGATCATGTCGGCGAGCGTGATCGTGGTCTTCCTCGCCTTCGTCCGGGAAGTCCGCGCCCACACGGGGGCGGAGGGGGGGGCCTCCCGGGGGATCTCGCGCTCCAGCCTCGTGGCCTCCGTCATCGGACTGGTCCTCCTCAACGAGCTCCTGATGGGCTGGTCGTTCGGCCTCATCTCCGGCGAGATCGCCCCAGGCTTGGGAGCCCACGCCGTCGACAGCCTCAGGGTCCTGAGCGAAGCGGTCACCTCCCCGTGGTTCGTCTTTCCGATGGCCCTCGAGATGCTCCTCACCCTGCGCTGGCTCCGTCGAGAGCTTCCCGCGTCGCTCGGAGCGTTCCTCCTCCTCCAGCCCGCCGTCATGGTCTGCTCCCCTCCGACCCTGTCCGGCCCGGTCTGGCAGCTCGCGACCGCGGTCGCGGCGGCGGTCCTCATGTCCATCGCCGTCGCGCGGTTCCTCCTCGCCTACTTCCGGGACGAGGGGTGGCCTCCGGCGGCGGCGGCGTACGCGCTCCGCCTCATCCTCGCGTTCGGACTGATGTCGGTGGGGCTGTACCTCTGGGCGGCGAACCTCGGAACGGGAGTGTTCGCGCTATCGTTGGTCGCCCAGATGGTCGTCTTCCTGCACGCCTCGACCGAGCCGAGACGCTACGCGGCTCGCCCCGCCACGGACCCGGGGATCGGAGCGCAGGCGAGCGGGTAGGGCACGCCCGGTCGATCCCGTCGTGCCGGGGTAGTCTCCCGCGGAGGGCGCGGAGAACCTACTACGGCCATCGTACGTACACGGGCCATTAAAGGGCCGCGCCACGTCGTCCGCCGCGGAGGACGTCCGCGGGGAGACGATGTTCGCCGGGTCGGCCGCGCTCGTCGCCCTCGCCGCGTTGATGGCGATCGTCACCGCGCTCCTGATCCGCGCCGCGGTCGAGGCGCGGAGCCGGGCCCGGTCCTGGATCGCGCTGTTCCTGCTCGCCATGATGGGCGAGATGTGGATCGCCGCGGTGGTCTACCTGCTCCACCCGTCCACGGCGGGCCTGATCGCCGGCGTCGCGGCGAGCGGGGGGCTCATGGTGGTCTCCCTCGTTCCGCTCGTCGCGGCGCTCGAGCGGAGCCGTCGTGCCGGCCGCGGGGCGACGGCGATCGGGCCGGCGCCGGTCTCCCTCGGACCCGCCGTCGGGATCGGGCTGGCGTCGCTCGTCCTCGCCAACGAGCTCCTGATGAGCTGGGGACTGCTGCTCGCGACCGGCGGCCTGGCGACCGGCGGTACGTCGCTGGCGGCGTTCTCGAACGTCGTCAACTCCCCGTGGTTCCTGTTCACCATGTCGGGGGAGATGCTCCTGTCGGCCCTGCTGCTCCGGGGCCGGCTCTCCCGGGCCGTCCTCGTGCTCCTATTGGTCCAGTCGGCGATCATGCTGTTCTCCCCGACGGCGCTCGGCGGGACGAGCTGGCCCTCCCTGGCCATCTACGTCTCGAGCGCCCTCATGATCGGGCTGTTCGTCTACCTGTTCGAGTACCTGTATCGGCAGCGTCAGTTCGCGCCGGCGTTCGGGGCGTACCTCGTCGAGCTGGTCGCCGTCTACGGGCTGATGATGGCCGGGCTGTTCGTCTGGCAGTACTTCGGGGACGGGCTCGTCTTCGCCCTCTCCGTGGTGCTGGAGATGATCGTCGTCTACGCCGCGCTCGCGCGCCCGGACGGCTTCCGGGCGGCCCCGGGAACGCCGTGGCAGCTGCGCCCCCACTGGACGTTCGCGCTGCTCACGGGGGTGTTCGTGGCCGAGGTCTGCATGGGGGCCGTGCTGAGCGTCCAGTTGGACCCGGCCGACTACGTGGGGGGGTTCCCGTTCCTGCCGCTCGCGGGGGCGCCCGGCACGGTGCTCCTGAACGCCCTGTCCAACGGCTTCTGGTTCTTCGCGACGGCCGCGGGGTCGTCCTGGTTCCTGATCATGATGGGCCTGGAGATGGGCGCCCTCGTCGTCTTCAAGTTCCGCGAGACCAAGAGCCTGGAGAACCGGATCCGTCTGCTCTTGCTGATGGGATGCTACGCGGCGTTCGCGGTGTTCTATCCGAGCATCTACTTCGCCCTCCTCTTTCCCCACGCCCCCAACCCCAGCACCGTCGCCGTCCTCGGCTGGCCGATGGGGATCGGATCGTACCCGCTGGCGATCGGCGTCTTCGGGACCGTGCTCCTGACCTACGTGATCCTCGGCGCCCTCACCGCCCTGTTCGGCCGACGCGTCGTCTGCTCGGTGTTCTGCACGGCGCCGCTGATGTACCAAGGGACCACGATCGACGCGATGAAGTCGTTCAACCGCTCGAGCCCCGTCGCCCGCAAGTACCTCTCCAGCCGCCTCTCCGGGGCCTACTCCGTCACCATGGGCCTGGTGATGGTGGCGTTGGTCGGCACGTCCCTGCTCTCCTACCTCGACTCGATCGGCAAGCTCGCCGTCTACGTCCAGGGGAACGACCCGTCGGTGTTCTTCTTCGTCGCGTCGTTCTCGATCGCCTGGTACGTCCTGTTCGTGGCGATCCCCTACGCCGGGAACTACAACTGCGTCACGATGGGCTGGTGCTACACCGGCGTGATCTCGGCCGCCTTCCAGAAGATCGGGGCGTTCAAGCTGAAGGTCCGCGACAAGCAGGTCTGTCGGGACTGCAAGACCTTGGACTGCGCCAAGGGCTGTCCGGTCGGTCTGGTCGACATGCCCGGCCACTTCCGTCAGACCGGCGAGTTCCGAAGCACGAAGTGCTGTGGCGTCGGGGACTGCGTCGAGGACTGCCCGTACGACAACCTCTACATCTCCGACATCCGCCACACCGTCCGTCGCCTCCTCGGCCGTCCCGAGACCCGACCCCGTCGGGTCCCGACACCGGCCGCCGGCTGGGGCCACGGCCCGAGACCCGTGCCGTCGCTCGCGCGGCTCGGGCCCTCGAAGGAGGCGGTCCTCCTGCCGATGTTCCGAGACGGGACGACGGGAGCCTAGCGCCCCCGACCGGCGGGCCCGCGAGGCCTGAGGTCCGTTCCCCCCGGCACCGGGCCGTCGCGAGCCGCGAACGGCCTTGCCCGCGTTACCCTCGTCGAGCGCGTCGGCTCGGGCCGCGGCCTCCCCCCGTCGGGAACTGTCCCGGGGGCGAGGGCACGACGCACGACCCGCCCGGGCCGCCGTCGCCCTGCTCGCCTCTCGACTACCACGGAGCGCCGGAGTACGTCGTCGCCTTGGGGACGACGTACCAGACGTAGTAGATCACCAGGCCGAGGACCACGACCGTCCACCACAGCCCGAGCTCCGTGCGCATCCAGAGCTTGTAGCGGCGGAAGCGCCACGCCTCCGGCACCCAGTTGGTCCCCGCGACGAGCAGG
>JASIDM010000131.1 GCA_030044695.1 Thermoplasmata archaeon | reverse complement strand
GTGCCTTCGAGCACGCCGGTGGCGTTGAGCGCGGACAGACTGTCCGAGCCCGCGTTCGCCACGTAGAAGTACTGGTTGGCCGGGTCGTAGACCACGGCACCCGGGTCGGATCCCACGGCGGTCGTCTGCGCCACCTGGTCCCCGGTGTAGGTGAACGTAACGTCGAGCGTGAGGTCGGAGCTCGTCACGGTCAGGGTTCCGCCGGACGGGCTCGCCGTGTAGTCGTTCGCCGCGGCCGCTACGAAGTACGGCGTGGGAGTGCCGGTCGGGAGGTTCACCGTGATCTCCCCGTTCCACCCCGCACCGGAGGTGCCTGATGTCGAGGACGACCGCAGGTAGACGGACCAACTGGCGCCGGGCGGTAGACCCGTTTCCACGATTGTCACCGTCCGTTCCGCCGGCACGAGAGCATCCGCGATCAGTCCCCAGACGAGCGGAAAATCCGGCCCGGGCGTGCCCACGGTCCAGCTCGCCGACACGTGGATGGGGCCAGTCGGTGCGGGGCTGAGGTACTCTCCCTGCGACGCGGTGTCGGAGAAGTTCACGAGCGTCAGCGGGGCCACCGCCCAGTCGACGCCGGGGCCAGTGGGGGGTAGCGCGGCGTATCCGGTCGCGTTGACGAGGAGAGGAGAGGTCTGCCCGGACGGGACCGTCAACGTGCACCCTGCGTCGATCGTCCCTTCCGAGAGTCCGCAGAGGTCCGGCGGAGAGCCCGATCCCGGAAAGCCGGGGGCCGTGATCGAGACGTAGGTATCGGACCCGGAGAATCCGTCCCCGGTCACCGTCACGTCGAAGCCGGGGACTCCTAGGCTGGGGCTCAGCCCGAGGCTCGGGGTCCCGGCGGTCGGCGCCATCGCGATGGGTGAGAAGCTCTCCGGGCTCGTCTCGGGAACGAGGTCGGAAACGTTCCCGAGGCCAACGAGGCCGACCACGAGATCCCCCGGGGAGCCGGGCGTGATGGTGCCCGGGCTGGCCAGGGTAGAGTTGTTGCTGAGGCCCGCGTTAATGTCCGGTAGCGAGTCGTCGGGGGCGAACGGATCCGTCGTGTTCGCCCCAGAGACCGCGAAGGCGAGCGCCGACCCGCCGGGCTCGACCGAGGGGCTGAAGGTGATGGTCAGGACCTCGGACTGGAGGACGAACGGCGCGACGGCGAACAGCTCCCATCCATCGAAGAACGACAGCGGTACCGGCGTCGGCTGGGCGGGCGGAACGTAGGGAGGCTCGTAGTAAGAGATGTTGAAGGTCGCGGGATCGACGCTGGACGCACGGGGACTGAAGGCCCGCAATCCCTGGTCTGAGGGGGTGGCGGAGATTCCGACGCTCGGATTGGACGCCGTCGTGGTCCACGCCGTGAAGAACAGGACGACGACATCGTCGGCGCGGGTCGTCGTGAGCGGGGACAGCAGGCACGACGATGCACTGCACGAGGCGTTCGTTGCGACACCGTCGATCGCGGGGGCGGTAAGAGCGGGGTCCACGTCCGCCGATACGGACGGGCCCAATCCCAGCCGGGCCCCCGTCGTGAACGTTGCTCCGCCCGTGACGTTCATGGCCTCAGGGGAAGAGGCGCCACCGAGACCCGAAGGGGTGAGAACCGCTCCGACCAGCATGACCGCCGCGATCGCGAGGGACACCCCGACCGCGGCGGACGACGTCGTCATGGAGGCGCCGATCGGAAGGCAGCAGGAACAAGCACCCCTTGCCGCGAGGGGGCGGCAGAGGTCGCCATCCACCCCTGAACCTCGTCTACCAATTTAAAACCCGGGCATGCGTCGTCTCCGATGCCCGGCCGGCGCCCGACAATTCAGCGCCCGGCGCCGCCGATCGCGCCGCGAGGACCTCGGGTCACTCCCTAGGGCGGGACCCGAAGCTTGGCCCTGCTCTCCGGGTGGCCGGATCGCAAGCGTCCAAACGCGGGCTCCGGAAGCTGCGGCCTCAGCACCCTACCTCTGGCTCCACGTGCAACCCCCTCGGGGGGGGCCCGTGGCGCTAAGGCCGTGGTCACAGCCGTGGCCCTCGGAGAGCATCTCCCGGATCAGCGCAATGATCCGAGGAGCAGCTCCCAAGGGTCGACAGAGACATTCCGCAGAACCTCGTTTCGCATCCAAGGGTCCTCGGCGAGACGCGCGCGGACCTCAGCCTCGTTCGCTCCTTGAACGACGAGGAGGGCACGGTGGTGCGGGCCCCCACCGAGGGGTCCTCCAAGCACGACGAACCCCTCGCTCTCGAGCGCGTTCATGAAGACGACGTGCTCCGGCCATCCGTCCTGAGCCTGCATCGTGCGGCCGCTGGTCCAGCTCGGTCCCTGTTCGTTCACCACCACGAACAGCGGCACTCCGCACCTCCTCTCTGGGGAGCTCCCGGTAGGCTTCACGGTGACGGCGGCCGAGGGGGTCCGGGGAGCAGGCTAGGTGAGCGGCATCGCGGGGAAACGCCGCCCGCGCCTACGGCACACCGGGGCGGTCCGTGAGCGGGAAGATCGACCATCTCCCGCAGAGCGGACAGGCGAAGTAGCGACTCCGCCCCAGCCGCAACGACGTCAGCGACGCACCCGGAACAAATGCGTAATCGAAGCTCCGCTGGCACTTCGGGCAGGTCAGTCGGACCACGCGTCCGAGGCCCGTGATCCCTCGTCGCCGATTGCTGATCACGACCCACACGAGGTAGGCCCCTACCGTCAGGGCGACCGCACCCGCCGCCAGGACCCAAACCAGGAGGGCGCCCATGGCTGGCCCTTCCCGAGCCCGGGGGGCCCATCAGATCGTCGAGCTCTACTGAGGCAGCCGCCGGAGCGGCCGGCTCGGCAAGGGCGCCACAGATCGCCCGAAACGCGCTCGAGCCGTCCGGCGAACCCGGAGCTCCGTGCGGGCCCCTCGTCAACCGCGATTGACCCCGGGCCCAAATCGGGGGTTTCGACGTAGGCTTGGACCGAAGGGAAGGGCCTCGTACGATGGTCCAGGCGCTCGTCGTCTTCAACGCCGGGGACCGGGCGACGCGCCTCGCCGCCGAGGAGATCGCGTTGGGGATCGCGAGGGCCGGCCGGATCACCACGGTGGTCTCGAGCCTCGGCCATCTCTCCCCGGAGAGGGTGGCGGCGTGCGGCATCGTCGTCCTCGGGGCGCCGGCGTCCGCCCGGGAGGCCGATCGGGAGGTGCACGCGCTCCAGAGCGTGCTCGCCGCGGGGGCGCTGGAGCGACGCACCGTCTCCGTGTTCGACGTCGGTCCGTCGTCTCGGCGCGGGGCCGGGGTCCGGCGGCTGCGGGCCTCCTTGCAGGACGCGGACCCCAGCCTCCACCTCTCGGCCCCGGGGAT
>JASIDM010000015.1 GCA_030044695.1 Thermoplasmata archaeon | reverse complement strand
GCGGGCTTCGACGGCGGCCAGGCGGGGAAGAGCGCCAACGATCTCGTGGAGGGGAAGCGGACGCTCCTGGTCGTCCGGGCCTGGCGGGACGGCTCGCCGGCCGAACGACGGGCGATCGCGCGGGTCCTCGGCCGACCGACGGCGACCTCGGCCGAGGTCCGCCGGGCCCGGGAGGCGATCCGGTCGAGCGGCTCGCTCGACTACTCCGAGAAGCGGATCGCCGCCCTCGCGCGGCGCGGGCTGCGCCGGCTCGCGGCGAGCCGACGGATCCCCGCCGCGCGCAAGCCGATGGTCGTCGAGATCGCCGAGCGGCTCACTCGACGCACGGCGTAGGCGGACTAGGCGTCGGCCCCGTCCGAGGCCTCGGGACGGATCCCCGCGGCCTGGAGCTGCTGAGAGAGCTCCTGCTGCATCGTCGTGTAGCGCTCCTTCAGGTGGTTCTCCTGCCGCTCGACCGCCTTCTGGCGGACCCCGAGCGTCTCCTGCTCCTCCGTGAGGAGATCCTCCACCTCCTTGCGCGACTTCGCCTTGACGAGCAGCCCGCCGATCGGGCGGTAGACGGTCGCCTCCTCGGGGACCGCCTTCAACTCCTCGAGGGTATGGCCGATCTCGCGCAGGCGCAGGTCGAGCTGGAGCCGCTGCTGCTGGACCGTCCCCAGCTCCTGCTGCAGGCGCTGGAACTGCTTCAGGTCGTTCTGGAGCTTCGCCGGCAGCGCCACGAGCGCGCTCACGACGAGCGAGAGATAAGCGCTTCGGCGCCGCCGGATCGGTCGCCGTCGGAGGGCGCCTCCTCGGCGGCCCGGAGCGTCGCGAGCGAGAGGGCGATCCAGCCGAGGTACGTGTTGAGCGCCGCTCGCATCGCCCCCGCGTCGGAGGCCCGGACGCGGAGCTCGACGACCGCCCCCGCGCGACGGACCGTCGTGCGCGCCCGCGGGACCTCGCGGGTGGCCTCGGGGGCGAGGGCGCGCTCCAGCCAGCGGGCGCGACGAGGCTCCCCCGCCGTCAGGCGCACGGTCGCCGACCAGCGAGGGCCCGGGGCTGTCACCGGGCGAGGTCCCGCTCGACCAGGGCGAGGATCCGGTCGGTCTTCTCCGCCGCGGCCCGGACGTAGCTGTCCGGGTCGAGGGCGGCGTCGAGCTCCTTCGGCGCGAGGAGCTTGGCGACGGTCGCGTCGGCGCGGACCCGATCGACGAACTCCGCCGGGCCCGCGCGCGCGTGGGCGAGCCGGCGCAGGAGCTCGTGGGCGTCCCCCCGCGCGAGCCCCTTCGCCGTGAGGGCAAGCATCAGGCGCTCGGTCATCGCCTCGCCGCCGCCGTCGCGGACCGCCGCGGCCATCCGCCCCGCGTCGACCTCCAGGCCCTCGAAGACGTCGGCGAGCCGGCCGAGCAGCTCATCGGTGAGGACGATGGCGTGGGGCACGACGATGCGCTCGTTGGCGGAGTTGGAGAGGTCGCGCTCGTGCCACTGGACCATGTTCTCTAGCGGCGGGAGCGCGAACGCCCGCACCAGGCGGGCGAGGCTGGTTACGTTCTCGCTGGCGATCGGGTTGCGCTTCTGGGCCATCGTCGAGCTGCCGACCTGACGGGCGGTATCGAACGGCTCGGCGACCTCGCCGATCTCGGTCCGCTGCAGGTTGCGGACCTCCGTCGCCAGGCGCTCGGCGGTCCCTGCCACGAGGGCGAGCAGGTTCGTCAGCTCGGCGAGGCGGTCCCGCCCGACGATCTGCGTCGGGGCCTCGTCCGGCACGAGCTCGAGGCGTCGCAGGGCGCCGTCCTCGACGGCCGCCGCGTTCTCGCCGAACCCGGCCCCGGTGCCCACGGCCCCGGCGAGCTTGCCGACGAGGAGGCGGGGTCGCAGCTCGCGCAGCCGCGCCCGGTGCCGGACGATCTCGGCGGCCCCCACGGCCATCTTGTAGCCGAAGGAGAGGGGCACGCCGTGCTGTCCGTGCGTCCGGCCCACGGTCGGGGTCGCCCGATGGCGTCGGGCCAGGCCGGCCAGCACCGTGCCCAGGCGGACGAGGTCGCCGTCGAGCACGGCGACGCACTCCTTCAGCTCGAGCGCGAGCGCCGTGTCGGTGATGTCGGCGCTCGTCGCTCCGTAGTGGACCCATCGGCCGCTCGGACCGGCCGCCTCGGCCAGCGCCCGCGTGAGCGCCATCACGTCGTGCCGGGTCTCCCGCTCGATGGCGTCGACCCGGTCGAGGGCGACATGCTCGGGCGTCGCGGCCCGGTCGATCGCCTCCGCGTCCTGCACCGGGATCATCCCGGCCTCCGCCTCGGCGAGCGCGAGGGCGGCCTCGACCCGCAGGGCGCGCCGAAGCCGCGAGCCCCGCGAGAAGATCGCCCGGACCTCCGGTCGACCGTAGCGGAACTCTAGCGGACAGAACAACGCGGAGGTGTCGTCCGTCACGCCGAGCCACGTGGAGGCGGCTATTTATCCGTGCTCCGAACCGCGCCGTCCCCGAGCGGCCGACCGCCGGCGGAGGCCGTTCGGGCGGCCCCTTCTTGAGGGCACGCCGCGATGGCCGGGCCTCCATGGTGGGGCTGCTGGTCGCGCTCGGAGGCAACGCCCTCCAGCGGGCCGGCGGCGATGGCTCTTGGCGCGAGTCCCGTCAGCAGATGGCCCGGGTCGCCCCGGTCCTCGCCGAGGTGGCGCGGCAGGTCGCGCCGCTCGTGATCACCCACGGCAACGGGCCTCAGGTCGGCGTGCTGTTGCGCGAGAACGAGCTCGCCGCCGCGGAAGTGCCGGCCCGCCCGCTCGACGTCCTCGGCGCGGAGACCCAGGGCCAGATCGGCTTCCTCGTCCAGACGGAGCTCACCCGCGCCCTCCGACGCGCGCGCGTCGCCCGCTCCGTCCTCACCGTCGTGAGCCGGACGGAGGTCCGCCCGGACGACCCGGCGTTCCGTCGGCCGACCAAGCCGGTGGGCCGGTTCTACACCGAGGGGGAAGCGCGGCTCCTCCGCAAGGAGCACGGTTGGGTCCTCGTCCACGACGTCGCCCGCGGAGGCTGGCGGCGGCTCGTGCCGTCGCCTCGGCCGGTCCGCTGGCTCGAAGGTCACGCCGTGCGCGAGCTCCTCCGGGCCGGGCTCGGGCGCCGCTGGATCCCGATCGTCGCGGGCGGCGGCGGGATCCCGGTCGTGCGGCGACGGGACGGCGGCTACGACGGCGTGGAGGCGGTGATCGACAAGGACCTTGCCGCGGCGCTCGTCGCCCGCGAGCTCGGCCTCTCCGAGCTCGCCATCGTCACCGACGTGCGCGGCGCGGCGGTGAACTTCGGTCGTTCGGGCGAGCGATGGCTGGGGGAGGTCGGGCGGGAGCCGCTGGCGCGCTGGCTCGCCCAAGGGGAGTTCGCCGAGGGGAGCATGGGCCCGAAGATCGAGGCGGGGCTCGAGTTCCTCCGGCGAGGCGGCCGCCGCTTCGTGGTCACGGACATCCCCTCGCTGCCCCGGGCGCTCCGGGGCGAGGCCGGCACCCGGGTCACTTAGGACGGCATCCCGGCCGATCGCCGCGGTCGGACCTCTCGGTGCTCCCCGGTACCGTGCCTCCGGTCGCGTCGGCCAGCTCGTTGCCGGCCTCCCGCAGCCCGACCTGCGGCGGTGTTCGGTACGCGTCCGGGGTCGCCGTGGCGAGCCTCGCGGCGAAGAACCGGCACGGGCGGCCTTCGGGACCCCGGATCCTTCGCGTGGGATTACGGCGTACCGGGCGGGTTCGCGGGGGGTGGCGAGCTCCCTCCCGTCTCCGGGGGCCGGCTGTTCCGACGGCGGAAGCGCACCACGCCGACCGCCGCGGCGATCGCGACGACGCCGACGAGCACGCCCAGCACCGCGTACCCCTCCGTCGCCGGCAGGCCGAGGAACGTGGCGGCCTTGGGGACGGGGGCGAACGTGACCGCCGCCGACGCCCCGGCGCCGCCGACCGTCAGGTTGCCTTCGGCGCCGTCGGTCGCGGGGGTCGTGATCGTCCAGCCCGGCACGTTGGCGAGGGTGTAGGCGAACGTGCCGGACGGCACCCACACGGTGAGCGTCGGGCCGGTCCCGCTCGCGGTCCCGGTGCCGGTGAAGTTGCCCCCGCTCGGTCCCCGCACGGTGACCTCCCAGGCGGTCCGGACGAGCCCGCTCTCGGTGAACGTGAGCGGGTACATCGCCGTGAACGCCACGCTCCCCGTGACGCCCGTGCTCGCATCGGTCGCGATCAGCTCGACCGGGTCGGCCCCTACGGTCGACGGGACCGTGAACGCGCACGTGAACGCTCCCGCGGCGCTGGCCGTGATCGTGGCGCCGACGGACGACCCGGTCGAACAGGCCGAGTAGGCCGTGACGGTCCCCGAGGTGTTGAACGCGACGTCCACCGTGCCGCCCAGCGAGAAGCCGGCGCCGGTGACCTGGACACGGTCCCCCGGCGTGCCGTAGTTCGGCGTGAGCGTGACCGACGGGACCGTCCCCGTGAAGACGACCGAGGCAACGTTCGTCGACGTGAGCGGGTCCCACACGACCAGCGTGGTGTCCCCGAGGGCGGCGTCCGCCTCCGACCAGGTCGCCGTCGTGCCGGGGGGGATCGCCCCGGACGTCGAGACGAAGCTCCCCGGCGCGCCCGAGCCGCACGCGGTCGCCGTCGAGCTCGCGGCGAAGCAATAGTCGTAGCCGTACCCTGAGGGGAGCGAGGCGAACCCGCTCCCGGCGAGCGACACCGAGCTCCCGACCGGCCCGGCCCCCGGGGTGAGGGTGAGGGCGGGGGTCGTGGTGAGGAACTCCGTTGCGGCGACCTCGACCCCGGTCTGCCCGTCGAAGACCAGGAGCCACGGCGCGCTCGCCGCGGAGAACGCGAGCGCCGGGGCGGGCGAGGCGGGGATGGCGCCGGGCGCGCTAGACCCGACCGGGGTGGCGCCGAACTGGGCCGCCCCGACGGGGCAGGACGGTTCCTCCTCCGCGGCGGCGAAGCAGTAGAGGTACGGGTAGCTCCCGCCGTCTTCCTCGGCGAACCCGCTGCCGGAGAGGGCGACCTCGGTCCCGACCGGGCCCCCGGACGGGGTGAGGAGGAGGCTGGCGGTGGTCACGGTGAAGTTCGTCGGGGCCGTCGACGCGATCGGGGCGAGGGAGCTCGCCTCGACGACCTCCGCGTAGCCGGCGCCCTCGGCGAGGCCGGTCGGCAGCGCGACCGCGCAGGAGAACGCGCCCGAGGGATCGGTCAGGACCCAGCCGTTCACGTCGGCTCCGACGGAGCAGCCAGCGGGGGTCGGCAGGAACGCCGGTCCGAAACTACCGGGGGTGGCGACGGCGTCCAGCGCGTAGACCGTCGAGGGAGCGAGCAGCGTCCCCTCGACCGTCACGAGCGTCCCCGCGGGCCCCGTCGCGGCGGTGCCGACCCCGCCGAGGAACGTGAGCGCCGCCGGGGTGACCACGAACAGCGGGGCCGGCGAGGTCGCGCTCAGCAGGAACGACGGCGGGCTCGCGTCCTGGTAGAGGTCGACGTAGAACGTTCCGCCGAGCACCCCATAGACGAAGAGCGAGCAGGTGAACGCCCCGGCCGTGACCGTCGTGACGGCGTCCGGGCCGGGGCCGATCGAACCGAGGCGGCAGCCGATCACCTGGGGGGCGAAGCCGGTCGGGGCGGCCCCGACCTGGGTCGGCGGGGCCGGGTCCAGGAAGATCTCGTAGGCGGTCGCGGGGGCGAGCCCATCCGCCGTCACGTTGAGGGTCGTCCCCTGCGGTCCCTCGGGCAGTCCCGAGCCCGAGACCGGCGCGGTGATCACGAGCTGGGCGACCGTCCCGCCGAACGAGCTCGACGCGTAGTCGGAGGCGGGCGAGCCGTCCGCGGTGACCGTGTTGGGGGTGCCTCCGGGCTCGAACGAGAACCCGTTCGTGCCGCTCGGAACGAAGGTGCAGCTCCCGCCCCCGGTCCCCCCGCTCACGGAGATCGTGCAGAGGGTCCCCGAGGCGTCCCGCACGGCGAGGGCGGTGTCCGAGCTCGCGAAGCCGGCCGCGGTCGCGGTGACGACCGTCCCCGGCGGCCCCTCGACCGGCTGGAGCGTGAGGCTGGGCGGGGGTTGCTCGATGTCGAGGGCGGTCAGGAACCAAGGGCTGCTGTCGGCGAGCGTCACCCCCACGCTGACCCCGGTGCCCGACGCCGTCGCGACCCCGCCGAGCACCCCGGCCAGGGACGGGTAGGAGGTCGCGGTGTCGACGTAGCTCAGGACCGCGCTGACGTAGCTGGGGGTGGGTGGCGGGGAGGTGAGCGGATCCGCGCCGTCGGTCGAGAGGATCTCGGCGACGAAATCCCCCTCCTGGACGTCGACGGTCGTGTTCGGACTTGTCCCCGCGCTCGAGCCCATCACCCCGGTGCCTCCGAGGTTGAAGATCGGCTGGCTGGGGTTGACCGACGCGAGGGCGACCGCGACGGCCGTGGCGCCCCCCGCGACGAGGGTCGAGCCGCCGGGCGCGGCGGTGTCGACCGTGATCACGTCCGATCCCGAGCCGGGATCGAAGCCGGTGAAGACGGCCTGCTCTCCGTTCCCTGAGCATCCCTCGTAGCCGCTCGCGCACCACAGCGCGCTTTGGGTCAGGGACCACGCTGTCCCGGCCGAGTCGGAGACGTCGGCCGCCACGAGCGCGCTCGCTCCGCCCGACGCCGCGCTGGTCGAGTCATCGTTCGCCGTCACCACGAGCACCAGGAAGGCGCCGGCCGTGGCGGGGGAGATCGCGAGGCTGAACCAGGTCCCGTTCGGGCATCCCGCGCTCGCGCAGCTGGCGCCGGCCTTGGCGGCGACCGAGGGACTCGGCGCCAGCGGGGCCGGCGGGGGGGCCGACGCCGCGACGTCCGGTGGCGAGACGCCCATCGCGACTCTCGCCGGGTCGGCGTCCGCGAGGTTGCGGTCCCCGACGGCACTCGTGATGGACGGTCCGAGAACGTGGGCGTCAACGGTCGCGGAGAGAGCGTTCAGCGCGAGGACAACGCCGAGCAGCGCCACCGCGACCCGCGGGTCGACCACCGCTCGCCCACGACGAGAGGGGCTTCGTAGCTCCATCCCGCGCCGGCGAGTCGGACGGGGTCTTAACCGAACCTCTCTCGGCCCGGTCCGCGTCGACGA
>JASIDM010000014.1 GCA_030044695.1 Thermoplasmata archaeon | reverse complement strand
CGCGCTGGCGCGCGCCCTGCGGCGGGCCGTCGGCGCCGACACCCCCGGCTACGTGCGACTCCGGGTCCGCGGGTCCGTCCTGGAGATCGAGCTGGCGGCGACGTCGGCGGCGAGCGCGCGGACCACGGTCGACGACCTGCTCGCCTGCCTCCGGGCGGCCGAGCGGCTCGACCCGACCCCCCTCACGGCGACCCGGCCGCGAGCGGGGCGATCGGCTCGAGGAGCTCGGGGAGGAGCTCCTCCCACCCGCCCACGATCCCGACGTCCGCGGCGCCGAACACCGCGGCCTCGGGATCGCGGTTGACGGCGAGCACCGCGCGCGCCCGGGACCAGCCGACCATGTGGTGCGGGGCGCCCCGGACGCCGAGGAGGATCGCGAGGCGCGGAGCGAGCAGGCGGCCGGTCAGGCCGACCTGACGCCGGCTCGGCAACCAGCCGGCGTCGACGACCCGACGGGTGCCGACCAGGGCGGCGTTCCAACGCTCGAGGGCCGGCTCCAAGCGGGCGATCCCCTCGGGACCTCCGATGCCGGTCCCGACCGCGACGACCACCTCGGCCCGGTCGGGCTCCGCCCCCGGCGCCGGCTCCGGTCGGATCGCCCGCGGGACGACGCGACGACGGGGGGCGGGGCTCGCCATCGAGCTCCAGGGGATGGTCCGGGTCGGGGAGCTCACGGACGGGGACGAGCCGAGGCCGGCCGGCATCGTCACGATCGTCGGGCGGGAACGAGATCGCACGGTGGCGAGCGTCGAGCCACCGAACGACGGCTTCGTCCAGGAGAGCTCCCCGGCCGGGCCCGTCTCCACGCCCGTGGCGTCGGCGACCACGCCAAGTCGCCGCGAGGCGGCCAGCTGCCCCGCGACCTCTCGCCCGAACGCAGTGGAGGGCGCCACCAGACCGGCGAGCCTCGATCGTCGGTCGAGCAGCGCCGCGAGCCCCTGCGCGACGTCGGAGGAATCGAACGAACGTCCGTCCGTCTCGAACTGGAACCCCTCGACCGCCCCGGCGGCGGCCAGCCGGCCCTGGTCCGACGCCGCGAGGGGCGTGCCGAACGCGGCCGCGGTCACGCTGAACGCCGGCAGGGCGCGGCGGAGATCGCCGAGCAGCCCGAGCGCCTCCGGCCCGAGACCGCCGTCGGCCCCCGTGGCGAGCACGACCAGCTCCCGGTCCGGGTCCCGCGAGGGGGGCCAGGGCAACGGCGTCGGCTCGCGCGGCGCGGCGCCGAGCAACGGTGTCAGGATCGCGACCGCCTTGGCGACACGCTCCCGGACGGATCCGTCGGTGAGCCGCGGGCCGGCACGGACCGGGGCGACGGTGCGCACCGCCTCGACCGTCGTGGGGGAGCCGAAGAACCCGATCTCCGCCGCGGGGAGCCCCAGCGCTTCGGGTCCCAGCACTTCGACACGGGCCGGCGACGTCGCCGCGAACGCTTCCGGGGGGACCGCGATCGGTTTACCGGCCTTCTCGCCGACGGTCACGACCGCCGGCGGCGTCACCTGGACGGTCGCCTCGCCGACCGGGCTGTCGAGGTCGACCTCGAGGACGTCGGCGCCCTCGGTCCACCGGACCCGCCGGGCGCCGGTGACGACCGGCATCCCCAGGCGCGCCGCGATCTCGGGCCCCACCAGCCCCGTGTCGCTGTCGGTCGATCGGGTCCCCGCGAGCACCAGCGATGCCCCCAGACGGCGGACGGCCGTCGACAGCGCGAACGCAGTGGCGAGGAGGTCCGAGCCCGCGAACCGTGCGTCGCACAGGTGCCAGGCTCGGTCCGCGCCGGCGGCGACGCTCTCCCGCAGGAGCGGGCCGACCGCCGGCGGGCCGAGCGACAGGCTCGTGAGCCGGTCCCCCGCGCGACGCAGGCCGATCGCCACCCGCAGCGCCCGCTGGTCGAACGGGTTCGGGACGAGCTCCGCCCCCTCGCGGACGACCGTGCGGCGGTCCGGTTCGAACCGGAGCTCCTCGGCGCGGGGGACGGCCTTCAGCAGGACGGCGATCTCCACGGAACGGACCGAGCGGGCCACCGCAGACGGATAATAGGCCCACCGTGGTCGCCCGGCGATGCCGGCCGCCGCCGCTCCGAGCGTCCGGCCCCCCGATCGGCGCGAGCTCCTCCGGTACGCCGTGGGGATCGTCGTCGTGGTGGCGGCGATCACCAGCCAGTACGTCGTGCCGGTGCTCTGGGCGCCCAGCCGGCTCGTCTACGACAACCTCGCCGGGGACGTCGCGGTCGTCTACGGGATCCCGATCGTCGCCTTCGCGCTCCTGGTCGGGGCCGCCCCGCTTCGGACGTGGTCCTCCCGCCCCCGGCAGGCCGCGGTCGAGGGTCCCGGCTGGTACGGGGTGATGGGCCTGCTCGCCTTCCTCGTGACCCTCGTGCTGGCGATCGTCTACGAGGTCGTCGATCCCCACGCCCTCCAGCTCCTGGATCGCCCGAACCCCGCGCTGCGGGCGGCGGCGGGCGACCCGTGGTTCTTCGTGGGCTTCTCGTTCGTGGTCGGGGCGTTCGAGGAGACGATCTTCCGCGGATGGATCTTCGGGTTCTGGCGCGGGCGCACCGCCTCCTGGCTGCCGCCCGCGATCCTCTCGAGCGCCCTGTTCGCCGGGCTGCACATCTACTACGGCACGACGTACGGGATCGCCGCGCCGCTGATCTTCCCGACGCTGTTCCTGATCGGGTTCGCCTTCGCGGCGACGTACCGTTCGACCGGCGGCAACCTCGTCGCTCCGGCGGCGCTCCACGGCGCGAACGACGCGGCGGCGTACCTCACGCTGATCTCGCTCACGGCGGGGACCGACCTGCACTGGGGGCTCCTCCTCGGCGGGGCGTTGGTGGGCCTGGTCGGCACGCTGGGTCGGCGGGCGACGGCGTTCGGCGCCGACCGCGGCTCCGGCTGGTGAGCCGCCCGCTCGCCTCCGCTAGGGTCATCTGCGGGTCCCAGTACGCCGCGGGGATGCCGTCCACGGACGCCGAGCTCGCGCGGATCCTGCGGGAGGCCCGGACGGTCGCCGTCGTCGGGCTCTCCGAGAAGCCCGAGCGGGACTCGAACGAGGTGGCGCGCTACCTCGCCGCCCAGGGGTACACCGTGATCCCCGTCAACCCTGCCGTCGCGGAGGTCCTCGGCCGGCGCTCCTACCCCTCGCTGGCCGCGATCCCGCCGGAGCTGCACGTCGACCTCGCCGTGATCTTCCGGCGGAGCGAGGCGGTCCCGGCGATCGTCGACGAGGCGATCGCCCGGAACCTTCCGGCGGTCTGGATGCAGCTCGGGGTCGAGCATGCGGAGGCCGCCCGCAAGGCCCGCGCCCACGGCCTGGCCGTGGTCGAGAACACCTGCTCCATGCAGGTCCATCGTCGCCTCGGCCTGGCGCCCGTCGCCGCGGGGAGGTGAGCGGTCGCGTGCC
>JASIDM010000130.1 GCA_030044695.1 Thermoplasmata archaeon | reverse complement strand
CGCACGGCCCGATCAGAGCGGTGGGCCGCCGGGAGGAGGGGGCCGACCGTCCTCGAGCGCCCGGTGCCACTCGCGCCGGAACGCCCGGGCGAGGCGGCCGACGTGCACCAGGAACGCGCCCAACCCGACGGCGATGCCCGCGGCGAGCCAAGCGCTCCAGTACACGACCCCTGCGCCGCTCCACCAGAGGCCGGCCCCCAGCGCGACGCCCAAGGCGATCACGACGCCTCCTCCAAGGTAGAAGGTCGTCTCGCGCAGCATGAGCAGGGACCCGCGCCGGGCCGCAACGCCGCTCGCGCCATAGCCCCTCCGCGGGGCTCGCCGCCGGGACCGCCCTCGCCGCCGGCTAGCTCGTGCCGCTCAGGGCGTCCGTGAGCGCCCGGTCGAACCCCTCGGGCTGCGAGAGGTTGACGAGGTGATCCGCCCCCGGGACCTTCACGAGCCGGGCCCCCGGGATCCCGCGGGCGACCCGGCGAGCGAAGAGGGGCATCGACGGGTTGTCGCGGTCGCCGACGAGGACGGTCGCCGGGACGCGCACGCCTCCGAGCCGCCCTTCCGCTGGAGGGTCGCGTGCGGCGTGCTGCGCGCTCCGGTCCCCGAAGACCTCCGCCGCGTTCTCGTCGACCATCGTCCGGAACAGGGCGAGGTTCGGGCCCTTCAAGGCGGAGCACCAGAGCTCGCGGAGGCGTTCGAACGCCGCGGCGCGGTCCCCCTGTGTCCAGGCCTGGTTGACCTCCTGCGACTTCTTGTCGTCGTACTCGAGGGCGGCCTTCTCCTCGGCGTCGAAGGGGGGCTCGACCCCCCCGGAGAGCCCGGGGGCGGCGAGCACCAAGCCTCGGACCAGCTCCGGGTGGGCCAGGGCGAAGTTGATCGCGATCGCCCCGCCCATGCTCGAGCCGACGAGCCAGGCGGGTCCGGCGTTCAGGTGCGCCAGCAAGGCACGGAGGTCGGCCGTGTAGGAGAACTCGGAGGTCGCCGCCGAGGAGCCGCCAAATCCTCTCAGGTCGTACCGGATGGTCCGGTATCCCGGCGCATAGCGCGTGAGCTCCCGGTCCCACATCCGACTGTCGGCGATCACCGAGTGGACGAAGACGACCGGCGTCCCGTGTCCGGCGGTCGCGTACTCCAAGCGACCGCCGGGCACTTCCAGGGTCGCCCGCACGGGAGCCTTGCCTTCCGAGCTCACTTTCGGAGCCATGGCCGAGAGCAGAGGCCGGAGTCACTTGAAGCCCCTCGAGGGGTCCTGAAACGGACCGGCCGGCCACGGAACCCTCCCGTCCCCGCTCGGCGGCCCGTCGAGGGTGAGCGACCGTCGCGCCGTCGGGACGCCTCGATCGGGGGTGCCGAAGGAGGGGAGTCCGGCTCGACCGGCACGTCGCTCACCCGTTCCGTTAAGAGCGGCCCCAAGGTGCTGGGCCGTGCCCCTCGCCCCGTTCGGGTCCGTGGACCCTTCGGCCCTCCGATGGATCCGTACCCGCGAGAGCCCGGCGGCGTTCTCCCTGCGGTCGGAGACGATGGAGGTGGCGACCCTCGCCTGGGAACGCCCCGGAGGCTCGCTCGCCACGGCGAGGACGGCGGAGACGACCTGGAGCCTCAAGCGCGCCGGCTTCCTCCAGCCGACGGTCCTGGTCCGGGCGGGCGGGGGCCCCGGGACGATCGCCCAGCTCTCCGCCCACCTCGCCCGTCACGAGATCACGGTCGGAGGGGGCCCCAGCTTCCGGCTCCGCCACACCAGCCATCTCGTGCCGTCCTGGAGGCTCACGACGGCGCAAGGCGACGAGGTACTGCACATCGAACCGGTGCCGGAGCACCGGAGGCTCCAGGCGGGGGCGGTCGTCGTCACCTCTTCGGCCGCCGGGGCGAGCACCCTGCTGCTCGTCGTGCTGACCTGGTACTTCGTCGTGCTGAGCTGGTTCGAGGACGAGGCGATCGAGGCCCTCGCGCCGTTCGAGGGACCTGACCCTCCCCTCCCCCGGGGCTCCTCGGGCTGATCGCCGCGAGCCTATGCCCGTTGCAGCGCGGTCTTCCAGAGGGCTTCGAAGCAGCTCGTGCACAGGTTGTGCATCTGGGGCCAGCCGCCCTCGGGGACCTGGGTGATCTTCGTGATCGGCTGGTGGCAGGCGTCGCAGACGATCGTCCCGTCCTGGATCACGTGGGCCCCCGCGCCATCGGAAACCCACCGAACATCCCTACTAAATGGCGACGGCCGTCCCGGCCGGGTCCGGCACGGAGCGGGCCGGTGAGCGTCGCCGGACTCTCCGCCCCGCCGGCGGTGTTCCACGAAGCGTCCGTCGCCGAGAACGGGACCGTCGTCGTCGCCTTCCTCGCCGACTGGTGCCCGTTCTGCCGGGCGTTCGCGCCGCTCCTAAAGCGGGAGGCCGAACGCCACCGGCTCCCGCTCCGGCTCGCCGACCTCACCTCGCTGGAGAACCCCCTCTGGGAGGTGTTCTCGATCGAGATCGTGCCCACGGTCATCGTCTTTCGCGACGGTCGGCCCGTCTATCGGGCCGACGGGGTGGACGGGGTCGGCCTGGGCTCCGTCGAGCTCGAGGCGGTCGTACGCGCCGCCGGCGCCGGCTAGCGCGGCTTGAGGTCGTCGGTCGCGGCGTACCGGTGAGTGACCTCGTGCTGGTCCGCCCGGCTCGGGCCCGCGTCAGTGCGAGGGCACGTTGCGCTCCAGCAGGAACTCTCCGACGACGCCGGCAAAGAGATCGGGGTCGTACCACGGCGCGAAGTGGCCGCCCGCCCCGAGCCGGATCGTCGTCGCGTTGGGGAGACGAGCCGCCAATTCGGCCTGCGCTCGGGCCACGGACGGCGGGGTCCGCCCCCCTGCGGTGAGCAGGACGGGGACCGTCACGGCCGCCAGCTCGTCGGCTGAGGTGCGCCCCAGGTCAGGATCGGTGACCTCGGCCCGGCAGGCCTCCGCGTCCCGAAGCATCCGCTCGCGCCAGCCGTCGTCCAGTCGCTCCCACCGCTCCTCCGGCGCCCCCAGGCGAGCCAGGTAGGCGATCGCCGCCGCCTGTGGCCCCCGTGCGCGGAACTCTTCGAGGACCTCACGGAGCGCCGAGGCCGGGCCGTCGTCGAGGGCCTCGGACCGCAGCCCGGCCGTCCGGGGCTCGAACGCCGGGATCTCGTGGGCGACGACGCTCCGGACGAGTTCCGGCCGGTCCTCCGCCAGGCGAAGGGCGACCGACCCTCCGTAGCCGAGGGCGACCACGTGCGCAGGGAACAGCTCCACCGACTCGAGCAACGTGGCGAGGTCACCGGCGTCGTCGCGTACCGGATGGGCTCGGAGGGGTCCGTGGCTCTGGGCGTGCCCCCGCCGATCGTAGGCGAGGAGCTGCAACGCCGAGCCCAGGCGTTCGAGGGTACGGTCCCACAGGTGGAGGTCGGTCCACTCATCGTGCACGAGCACGACGGGGTCCCCGGCGTCGCCCACCCGCTCGTAGCTGAGGCTGGTCCCCGCCCGGTCGACACGCCCGATCGTCATCCGAACCTCCGCCCGGTCGGCGGCGAGACCACACCGCGGCCGGGGGATAGCGCCCCCGGGCGGTCGCAACGGCTTTCTGCGCCGGGGGGGCTCGCGGCACCGTTCGGCGATGAGCGCCATCTTCCAGCGCCCGCTGTGCGACATGGGACGGGCGTACGACTTCGCCTTCCGGCCGATCCTCGGCGAGCCGGAGGTCGGCAGCGGTGGCCCCTGCGACGATCGCCCGCGACCGGTCGAGCTCCTCGCCGCGAACGCCGAGGCCGGCGCACCGACAGCCCTCTGGCAGCGGTTCTCCCTCTGCCCCGAGCACGAGGCCCAGCTGCGACGGTTCGACCAGCGGATGCCTCGAGGTTCTCGCTTCCGCCCTCACGCGACGGTCCCGTCGGGAGGCCCTCGGCCATGACCGCCGAGGGGGCCCTCTCGCTGGGTTCCCGGGTCCGGACGAGCCAGGGGCTCGAACTCCCGAGGCTCGGGCTGGGGGTCTTCCAGACGCCGCCGGGCGCCGTGACCCGGCAGGCCGTGGCGTGGGCGCTCGAGGCGGGGTACCGGCACATCGACACGGCCGCGATGTACGGCAACGAGGAGGACGTCGGCGCCGCGATCCGGGAGAGCGGGGTGCCGCGCGACGAGATCGTGGTCACCTCCAAGCTCTGGTTCACCGACCACGGCCTCGAGCCGGCGCAGGCGGCCGCGCGGAAGAGCCAGCAGAAGCTCGGCCCCGGGCCGATCGACCTGTACCTGATCCACTGGCCCCGGGCCAACGCGCCCGCGGACCGGCTCGCCTCCTGGACGGCGCTCGAGAAGCTCCGTCGGGACGGGGTCGTGCGGACGATCGGCGTGAGCAACTACGCGATCCGGCACCTCGAGGAGCTCGCCGCCCACGCCGACACCCCTCCGTCGGTCGACCAGGTGGAGTTCCACCCGTTCGTCTACGACGCGGAGTTCCTGCGGTACGCCGCGGCCCACCGGATCGTGGTGGAGGCGTACTCCCCCCTCACGCGCGGCCGACGCCTGGACGCCGCTCCGGTCGCCGCGATCGCCCGGGCGCATGGGAAGAGCGTCGCCCAGGTGCTCCTGCGCTGGGGGCTTCAGCACGACCTCGTCGAGCTCCCGAAGTCGGTGCACCGGGAGCGGATCCGCGAGAACACCGAGCTGTACGACTTCCAGCTCACGGCCCAGGAGATGGGGGCGCTGGACGCGCTCCGCGACGGGGCTCGGGTGACCCAGACCGACCCGGCGACGATCCCCTAGCATGACGCCGCCCCGACGACGCCGTCCCACGGTGCCCCCAAGGTCTGAAGCCCTCCTGCGTCTTGGCCAAGTGTGAGCCTTGCGGGAACGAGCCTGAGAACGCTCCTCGTCGGCGTGGTCGCGGGAGTCGTCGTCGTGGCGGGCGTCGCGCTTGCGCTCTCCGTCCGTACCGTGCCGGTACATCGAAGCTTCCAGTTCAGCAGCCTTCGCGTCGCCGACGCGGCGATCGGCTGCTCGTCCGACATCACGCCGTTGGCCGGCACGGAGGTCTCGATCCACTGGTGGGCAGCGAACTCCACGGAGTTCGGAGTGTGGAGCTGTGGGAGCGAGGGCCCAGCAGGACTGCCGCTCGTCTACCTCGGCAACGGGACCCACGGCTCGGCCGCCTTCGAAGCGCAGGGTGGCGGATACTCGCTCGGGGTCCTCTGCGCCCTCTTCTGCCAGCCGCCGGCGACCGTCGCCGGGAACTACACGGGTCCTGCCCTGGCCCTGTAGGACGCGGCCGAGCGGGGCCTCCAGGGCTCCCGGCGTCGCCCCACCGTGCGGGGAGGTCCCCTGGGGCCGAGGTCGCCCGCTGGCGGTCGCGGTCCTGCGGAGAGTTACCCTTTTAATCCACGCCGAGGAACGGTAGCACGGTCCCCTATGGTCACGGTCGAGGTCGCCCACGAGAAGTGCACCGGTTGCACCCACTGCCGCGACGTCTGCCCGGTGACGGTCTTCGAGATGCAGCCTCGGGAGAACTGGCCGAGCGTCGTCGACGACCCCGCCGTGGCGGCGAAGTTCCAGTTCCGCGCCGAGAAGTCCGCCGTCATCCACGGGCCGGACTGCATCATGTGCGAGGCGTGCCTGTTCGAGTGCGAGGGCGAGTGCATCACGATCGTCGACGACGAGGGCACCGTCCACCACTCGACGTACAAGTAGCCCCCTCCCGCGGCCCCGCGACCGTC
>JASIDM010000129.1 GCA_030044695.1 Thermoplasmata archaeon | reverse complement strand
CTCCCGGTCCGGTTCGGACGGCGGGGCTCGCTGATGGCGATCGGCGTCCTTCACGGCGTGGCGCTCGTCCTGCTCGGTCTCTTCGGCTGGGCGGAGGGGCTGGGATGGGCGTACGACCTCGCCCTCGTGACCATCGCGATCGGGGTCGGGCTGGTCGACCTTCGGTTCGGAACGGGCGACGCCCCGGTCCGAACGGCGTTCCGATGGCACTTCGCCTTCGCCGTCCTGTTCCTCGCCGGCGTCGCGGGCGGGCTCTTCTTCCGCTGATCTCGCGAGCCCGGCCGGCCGATACCTAAAGTGCTTCGCGCCGTCCCGAGCGGCTCGGAGGGAGGAGGCATTCCGTGACCGTCCTCCGTCATGCCCCATCGCTCCGCCGTGAGGTGGGACGGGGCGAGCCCACCGACCGGCGGCGCCGGGGCGTTCCCTACGAGTCCGTCCCCTGGGGACCTCCGGGGGCGGGCAGCGCAGCGTGCGACCGGCTCGATCGCTCGACGGGAGGGTCCAGGTGAGGTCGGTCGATCGGCTCGAGGGTCTCGCCATCTCGGGCACGGCCGAGGTCGGTCCCCTCCGCTTCCGAACGCCCGCGATCCTCAACGCCGACGGGGCGGGGCCCGACCGGCTCTCCCTGAGCACCGAACCGGCACCGTCGGGGAGCCGCCGCCTCGTGCTGAGCCAAGGGACCGAGCGGCTGACCTTGGAGGTCCCCGTGCTCGCGCCCGAGGTCGCTCCGGCGAGCTCGGGCGTCGTCCCGCTCGGTGGCGGCTGCGTCTACCTCCATGCGCCGCTCTCCGTGCCGGCGCTTCGCGAGCTCCGCGGGGCCCGGCCGGAGCTGCTGGTCCTCGGCAATGCCCGTGCGCTCTGGAATGACGGGGAGGCCCTGGTCGAGGCGGTCCGGGCGATCCGGACCGAGGTCGGCGGGGCGCCGCTGCTCTGGGGCCCCCGTCTCGCTCACCCCCACCGCGTCCCCCTGCTCGTCTACCTCGGGTTCGACGTCCTCGATACGACCGAGGGGGAGCTGAGGGCCGCGGACGGCGACTTTCTCGACGTCGACCTCGGAGCTCGGCCCGTTCCGCCGGACGGTCCCCTACCTCCCTGCGACTGTCCGGCGTGCGGCGGGGCCGAAGGAGACCGGCTGGCCGCCCACGCTCGCGCCATGTACCGTCGGACGTCCACGGACGTTTCCCGGGCGCTCGCGACCGGGTCGCTGCGTTCCCTGGTGGAATCTCGCCTACCGGCCGAGCCGGCGGCCGCCGAGATCCTCCGGTACGCGGACCGGGCCCTCGCGGAGCTCCTCGAGAGCCGGGCGCCGCTCACGGTCCACGGGACCCCCCCGTATGTCCTTGCCGAGTCGCTGCGGCGTCCCGAGATGCGTCGGTTCCGGGACCGGCTGGTCGCACGGTATCGGCCGCCACCGTCGAAGAGCGTGCTCCTGCTGGTCCCCTGCTCGCGGACGAAGCCGTACCGTCGTTCGCCCTCGCACCGGCGGTTCGCCGCGGCGCTGGAGGGCCTCCCCGGCGTCTCCCGGGTCCACGTCGTCTCCGTGAGCTCCCCGATCGGCGTCGTGCCCCGGGAGCTCGAGGATCTCCCCCCGGCCCGGAACTACGATGTCCCCGTCACGGGCGACTGGAGCGCGGAGGAGCGCGAGATCGTGCTGCGGGGGGTCCGCCACCTTCTCGCCGCCGGCCGCTACCGCCGCGTCGTGGCCCACCTCGATCCCGAGGAGTACGGCTTCGTCCTGGAGGCCTTGCCAGGGGACCTCGGGACCCCGGCGACGGTGCTCGAAGGACGAGCGACCTCCGCCCCCTCGATCGCCCGGCTTCGGGACGGTCTGGCCCGGGCCCTCGACGCGGTGCCTCCCCCCACGGCGGGGCCGCTGCGGACGGTCGAGGAGGAGCTGCGCGAGGTCGCGAGCGTCCAGTTCGGCCGGCTGGCCGCGGACCGCCTGTTCGCGCCGCCGTGTCGGCTCGCCGGCCGCCCCTGGTTCCAGCGGCTCACGGATGGCGCGCACGACCTGGCGTCGCTCCGCGAGGAGAGAGGGCTCTTCCACCTCACGATCGCCGGGGCGCTCCGGCTCGGCGACGCCTTGCCCCGGGTGGACGTCGAGCCGACCCTCAGCCTGGAAGGCGACGTCTTTGCTCCGGGGGTCCTGCGCGCCGATCCGGCCATCCGGACCGGCGACGCCGTGGGTCTGTTCCAACCGGCAGGGCTCGCAGCGGTAGGTGAGGCGGTCCTTCCGGGCCCGCTGCTGGGGGACCTGCGTCGAGGGCTCGCCGTACGGGTCCGGCATCGTCACCACGCCGACGCCGACACCGCCAAGACCGTCCCGCCCCCTCCGCTCGCGGGCCGGTAGTCGAGGGGTGAAGATGCCGCGCTTACAACGCGGAGGTCGGCGGTTCGAATCCGCCCCGGCCCACGTCGGCCGACGGGCATCCCCCGGACCAACCGGTACGCTCCCTGGCTCCCGTCGAGCCGAAGGTGGCGGGACCGTTCCCCCGATCGGCCGCTCGCGACGGACGGTCCGGCGACGTCCGGGCGAGGGTACCGGCGTGGCTACGAGGTCGACTCCGGCTTGCGCGCGATGACCACATCCATCGCCTTCCGGTGGGGGACGCCGCCCGAGCGCGACACGAACTCCACCTGGCCTGAGTCCAGGATCTGCCAGTCCCCGTAGTAGCCCAGCAGCTCCCCCGAGCGGAACGGCGTGGCCTGGGGATTGGTCGTCTGGCGCGGGATGTACGGCTTCGGCACGTCGGCGTTCATGGCGTGGATCCCCCCGGGCGCGGTGTTCGCCTGGAAGTGCTCGAATCGCGCGGCACGGATCCGACGAGGGAGATTGTTCAGGACGCCGGAGCTGAACACCACGTCCACCCGATGCTTCAGACGGTAGGTCCGAATGTCCCCGACCACAAATCGGACGTTGACCCCGAGGCGGCGCGCGCGCTGCCCCGCCTTTCGAACGCCGACGCTCGAGATGTCCAGCCCCAGGACCCGGTAGCCGCGCCGGGCAAAGTAGATCGAGTCCCGGCCCTCGCCCGAGCCCAGGTCGACCAACGTACGGGGTCGACGGGGCAGCGAGCGCACGATGCGGACGAGGTCGCGTGCCAGTCCCGTGGGCTTGCTTCCCCAGTACAGGCCGGGCCGGGCGTACCGTTCGTCGTAGATCGGCTCGCTCAACGCTCGTGCCCCTCCCCGTCCGCGGCGTCGCCGCGTCGGTACGACGCGAGCGGTCGCCGGGCATAAGTCCTCGGCGGGACCAGCTCCGGGTCGAGAACTTCGGTCCAAGCATCGCGGTGTTGGAGCTGCCGTCGCGGCCTCGGACCTGCCGCCGTCAACGCGTCGATCGGAGATGGGGTCGCCCGAGCCCTCACCAGCGACCGACCGACTCCCGCCGGACGAGGTCGCGGGCGGGAGAGGTCCCCCGCGTAAGCCGACCCCGTTCCGACCGTCGGGGTTCGACGACCCGTGGGTCGACGGTCTCGGACCGCTCCTCGTCCGGGCCGTCCCCTCGCGTCGGCGGGCACGGATCGCGTCCCCTCCCACGGTTCCCGATCGCTCGTCGTTCGCGGCGAACCGGACTCGGGCGGGGTGGACGGGGACGCGCTGCCCCCCCCGCCGCGGGCGGCGGCAGCCCACCCCACCCGCGGACCGCTCCGAATCGAGTCTATAGTGTGTAATATATTCTAAATGGATTCCCTATATATCTCGGCCCGGAGTTCAATCCGGTGTATGTCGAACCGAAGCCGGGGCCGGACGTCGGCCCCTACCGCCGCGCTCTCGGCCGAGGGGGACGGGACCGTCGGCCCCGCCTTTCCGGCGAGAGGAACGGACGACGCGCCGAGCCGACCGAACGAACCGGCGACGACCGTCCGGGCCAGCGAACCTCCCGAGCACCTGTTCCGGCACCTCCTCTCCCGGTACCTGGCCGGCGCCGGGTCGATCGTCGTGATCCAAGAGCCGCGGCTGTCGCCGCGGACCCTCGAGGTCGTGGAGGAGTTCTGTCGCCGGACCCGGGAGCTGGAGCCCGGGCGTCGGGTCGGGCACCGGGTCGAGCTCGTGGAGACCCGGCCGAGCCAGGTCCTCGATCTCGACGCGCCGTTGCAGCACCTGGGTGAGGCGGTCCTCCAGTTCCACCGGGAGGCCCATGCGAGCTGGGGGGCGATCGCCTTCGACGACGAAGGGTACTGGGCCCGACGCGACGACGAGATCGATCGGGAAGCGTGGTACCTCGAGCGGTGCCTTTCCCGGCTGGGGTCGACCGGCTCCGGCGTCCTGTCGAACCTCCCCCGGGCCTGGACGATCATCCGCAGCTTGGAGCGGATCGCGGACCACGCTGTCACCCTGGGAGAGGTCGGGGTCCGCCTCGCCGACCGCCGGCTGCCCGAGGGGATGCTCCGCGAGCTCCGCCAGTTCCACGTCCAGGCCCTGGAGCACCTCGAGGCGGTGCTCCGCAGCCCGGACGGCTCCGGCGCCAACGACCTGCTCGACGTCGGCGAGGCCCTGATCGCCGGCGGTCGCGCGCTCTCGGAGCGGTTGCTCCCGGCGGTCGGCGACGGCACGATGGCCCCGGCGACCGCGGCGGCGGTCGCCCGGGCGTTCGAGGCGATCCTGCGGACCGTGGCCTACAGCCAGGACATGGCCCAGGTCCTCCTGGAGGGCCCGGTGCGGTCGGCCCCGCGGTGGGCGCTCGAGGTCCTCCCCGCGCTCCCACCCGAGGGGGTCACCCCGTAGCCCGCCGCCCGGGGGACCGAAGGGGTTTTACCCCAAGACGGCCCGTGGCCCCTCCCCGCGAGGTCCCGTGCGCCGAGCTCCCTCTCCTGCCTCCAAGCCGGTCCGGATCGTGGTCGTCCGCCACGGACCGGCGGAACCCCGCGACCCGGCCCGCTGGCCGAACGACGACCGGCGGCCCCTCACCTCCAAGGGGAGGAGCCAGACCCGACGGGCGGCCCGGGGCCTCGCCCGCATCGTCTCGCCGGCCGATCGCCTGGTGACGAGCGCCGCGGACCGCGCGGCCAAGACCGCCGAGCTCGTGGCCGGCGCCCTACCGTCCCATCCGAAGCTCGAGACCTGGCCGGAGCTCGCCCCGGGGAACCTCCCCGACCCGATCTTCTCCCGCCTCCGACGCTCGGCGCGTCCCGGCGAGGAGGTCGTCCTGGTCGGCCATGAGCCGACCCTGGCCGAGTTCGTCGGCATGGCGCTCGTCGGGGACGGGATCTCCGTGGTGCGCCTGACCCGCGGAGGGGCCGCCTGCCTGGACTTCCCGAGCGGCGTCAAGCCCGGTGCGGGCCGGTTGGTCTGGCTGTTCACCCGGAAGCAGCTCGCCCAGCGAGACGCCTAGCCGGCGCGGCCGCGGGGCCCCGTCGGGCGATGCTGTACAGCGGGGCGACCCGCTGGAGCACGTCGGCGTGGACCTGCTCCGGCGCGCGGTTAGCGTCGACGACCTCGAAGCGGTACTGCGCCCGCATCCACTCGAACTCGGAGGAGA
>JASIDM010000128.1 GCA_030044695.1 Thermoplasmata archaeon | reverse complement strand
CGCGGAGGAGCGTCTCCGCGTCGAACACCGGGCCGTCCCGGCAGACGTGGTAGGGCCCCAGCGCGCAGGCGTCGCACATCCCGAGGGCGCACTTCATGTGCCGCTCCACCGAGCAGAACGCGCGCACGCCGTGGGCCTGGGCGCTCCGGACGACCTTCGTCATCATCACCTCGGGCCCGCAGGTCCAGACCGCGTCGTACCTCGTCTCCTGGAGGAGGCGGTCCGACGGGCCGGTGACGAACCCTCGCTCTCCTGCCGAGCCGTCGTCCGTGGCGACGACCACCCGGGCCCCCATCGCCCGGAATCGCTCGGCGAAGAGGAGCTCGGCGGCGGTCGTGGCCCCGAGGGCCACCGTCACCGACGAACCCTGGGCGATCGCTCCCTCGGCCGCCGGCGCCAGCACCGCGGCCCCGGAACCGCCGGCGACGACCAGGATCCGCTTCGCCGTAAGATCGAAGCGGTCCCCGTACGGCCCCCGGACCCCCACGCGATCGTCCGGCCGAACCCCAAGGACGCGGCGACTGGTGTCGCCCATCGCCTTCACGGTCACGCCCTTGGTCTCCCCGTCCGTGTAGGAGAGCGACATCGGCAGCTCGTCGTCCCCCGGGAGCCAGAGCATCACGAACTGTCCGGGGTCCGCGGGGTCAGGGTAGGGGAACCTGAGGGTGACCGTCGACGGGGTCTCCTGGACCCGTTCGGCGACCCGAACGACCGAGCGCACGCCGGCCGCGACGACTCCGGGCTCTTAGGCTCGTGCCGGTCTCCGCCCCGACCTCGCCCTCCCGCCGGCGCGGTCGAGGGAAGGACGACCACACCCCGGACGCCGCCTCGGGGCCGCCCCGGGCGTCGTGGAATCGAACGCCGATCGCCGGGGCGCGGCGCGACGGAGCGCTAGGGGCGCGACGCCGGCGCTCGGGCCGTCGTCCGGGCCAGCCCGACCGCGGCCCGCGCGCTCGCGAGGCCGACCTCATCGAGGAGGGCCGAGAGTCCGGTCGCGAGCCTCCCGAAGACGCCGATGCCGTCGAAGGCGACCGCCGTGCCGAGCTGGACCGCCGTCGCGCCGGCCATGAGGTACTCGAGGGCGTCCTCGGCGGTGCTCACGCCGCCGATCCCGAGGATCGGGATCGTGACGCGCTCGGCGATCTGCCAGACGCACGCCAGCCCGACCGGTTTGATGGCGGGACCGCTCAGTCCCCCGAGCCCGTGGGAGAGGACCGGCCGCCGGGCCCGCACGTCGATGGCGAGGCCCCGGACGGTGTTGATGGCGCTCACGGCGGCGGCGCCGGCGTGCTCGGCCGCCACGGCCAGCTCGGACGGCTCGGCGCAGTTCGGGGTGATCTTCGCGATCACGGGGAGCCGGCTCGCGCGGCGGACCGCCCCGACGATCTCCCGGACCGCCTCCGGGGTCCCCCCGACCTCGGTGCCGTACCCCTCGGCGTGCGGGCAGCTGAGGTTCAGTTCGAGCGCCGCGACCCCCGTGCTCTCCATGCGCCCGGCCAGGGCGGCGAACTCGTCGGCGTCGCCGCCGAAGATGCTGCCGATCACCGTCGCGCCCGCCCGGCGCGCCTCGGCGATCTCCTGCGGATAGTCGGCGATCCCCGGGTTGGGGAGGCCCATCGCGTTGAGCATCCCCCAGCGGTCGTACGTCTCGATGGTCGGGTTCGGATAGCCGGGGCGCGGGACCGAACCGATCGACTTCGTCACGACCGCCCCGGCCCCGGCGTTCCAGGCCCCGGCGAGCGAGACGCCGCTCTCCCCCCAGATCCCCGAGGCGAGCACGAACGGGTTCCTCAGCTCGAGGCCGGCGAGGCGGACGCCGAGATCGGCCACCGGCGGCACGGACCGGGGCGCGGCTTAAAGGGGCTGCCCCCGATGGTTCGGCGCATGCATCCCGAGAAGCTCACGGACGCGGCCCGGACCGCGCTCGAGAGCGCCTTCCGGCTCGCCTCCGAGCACCGGCATCCCGGCGTGGAGCCGGCGCACCTGCTCCTCGCCCTCGTCCAAGACCCGGGCGGGGCGGCGGCGTCCCTGCTGCAGAGCGCGGACGTGGACCTCCGTCGCCTGGAGGAGCGGCTGCGGAGCCACCTGGGCGAGCGACCGACCGCCGAGCGGATCGCCCCGTCCGACCAGTACCTCTCCCGCGAGCTCTCCCAGGTGATCGACGCCGCCGAGAAGGAGGCCGAGCGGCGAGGGGACCGCTACACCTCCGTGGACCAGCTGCTGCTCGGTCTCGCCGCCGTCGCCTCGCCGGCGCGCGACGTGCTCGAGGAGCTCGGGGTGCGTCCGGCATCGCTGCGCGCCGCGATCGAGCGGCTGCGCGGCACCGCGGGGCCCGTGGAGAGCCGGTCCGAGGAGGCGACGTACCAGGCCCTCGAGAAGTACGGCCGGGACCTCACCGCCCTGGCACGGGACCGCGGGCTCGACCCGGTGATCGGACGGGACGAGGAGATCCGTCGGGTGATCCAGATCCTGTCGCGGCGGACCAAGAACAACCCGGTGCTCATCGGCGATCCCGGGGTCGGCAAGACGGCCGTCGTCGAGGGGCTCGCCCAGCGGATCGCCGCCAAGGACGTCCCCGACGCGCTCCGCGACAAGCGCCTGATCGCCCTCGACCTCGGCTCGCTGGTCGCCGGCGCGAAGTTCCGCGGCGAGTTCGAGGAGCGGATCAAGGCGGTCCTCAAGGAGGTCGAGCGGAGCGACGGCCAGGTGATCCTCTTCATCGACGAGCTGCACACCCTGGTGCACGCCGGCGCGACGGAAGGGGGAGCCCTCGACGCCTCCAACCTCCTCAAGCCGGCGCTGGCGCGGGGGATGCTGCATTGCGTCGGGGCGACGACCACCCAGGAGTACCGCCGGTACATCGAGAAGGACGCGGCGCTGGAGCGGAGGTTCCAGCCGGTGCCGGTCCCCGAGCCGTCGGTGGAGGACACCGTCTCGATCCTGCGCGGCCTCAAGGAGCGCTACGAGCTCCATCACGGGGTGCGCATCTCCGACGCTGCGCTCGT
This sequence comes from Thermoplasmata archaeon, assembly GCA_030044695.1. Classification (GTDB taxonomy): domain Archaea; phylum Thermoplasmatota; class Thermoplasmata; order Lutacidiplasmatales; family UBA184; genus Lutacidiplasma. Next base: position 6,385 of record JASIDM010000128.1, on the reverse strand, counting down.
CGCCGCCGCGACGCTCTCGGCGCGGTACATCGCCGACCGGCGCCTGCCCGACAAGGCGATCGACGCCGTCGACGAGGCGGCCAGCGGGGTCCGGCTCGCCCTCGACTCGAGACCGGGGGAGCTCGACCAGCTCTCCCGGCGGATCCGCCAGCTCGAGATCGAGCGGACGGCGCTCGCCAAGGAGTCCGATGCGGCGAGCCGGGACCGGCTCAAGGCCCTCGTGCGCGAGCTCGCCGGCCTCACGGAGAAGGAGACCGGGCTGAAGGCCCAATGGGAGCGCGAGCGGGTCAAGGTCGAGAAGCTCCGCGCGCTGCGCCGCGAGCTGGACGCCGCCCGGGCCGAGGAGGAGCGCGCCGAGCGGTCCGGCGACCTGGAGGCCGCCGCCCGCCTGCGGTTCGGCCGGATCCCCGAGCTCGAGAAGGAGCTGCGCAAGCTCCCGGGCGCCGGGGACGCGGGGTCGCCCACGCTGCTGCGCGAGGAGGTCGGCGAGGAGGACGTCGCGCGGGTCATCGCGAAGTGGAGCGGTGTCCCTGTGGAGCGGATGCTCGCGGGCGAGCGGGAACGCCTGAGGTCGATGGAGGACGAGCTGAAGGCCCGCGTGGTCGGCCAGGACGAGGCGGTCCGCGCGGTGGCGAACGCCGTCCGCCGCTCCCGCTCCGGCCTCGCCGACCCGAACCGCCCGATCGGCGTGTTCCTGTTCGTCGGGCCGACGGGCGTCGGCAAGACCGAGCTCGCCAAGGCGCTCGCGGCGTTCCTGTTCCACTCCGAGCGGGCGCTGGTCCGCCTCGACATGAGCGAGTACATGGAGAAGCACACCGTCGCCCGGCTCGTCGGGGCGCCGCCGGGGTACGTCGGCTACGAGGAGGGCGGCCAGCTCACCGAGGCGGTCCGGAGCCACCCCTACACGGTCGTGCTGTTCGACGAGATCGAGAAGGCCCATCCCGACGTGGTGAACGTCCTCCTCCAGCTCATGGACGACGGGCGCCTCACCGACGGCCAGGGCCGGACCGTCGACTTTCGCAACACCATCGTGATCATGACGAGCAACCTCGGCACCGATCTGCTCGAGGGGGCGCGGACCGACGACGAGCGGCGCGCGCGGCTCGAGCCGGTCCTGCGCCAGCACTTCCGGCCTGAGTTCCTCAACCGTCTGGACGAGGTGGTGATCTTCCACCCCTTGAGCGAGCGGGAGATCGCCGCGATCGTGGACCTGCAGCTCTCGGCCGTCGAGGCCCGCCTCGCCGACCGCCGGATCCGCCTGCGGGCGTCCGACCCGGCGAAGGCGCTGCTCGCGAAGAGCGGCTTCGATCCCCAGTTCGGCGCCCGTCCGCTCAAGCGGGCGGTGCAGCGCCTGGTCGTCGACCCGCTGACCGAGAAGATCCTCGCCGGCGAGGTGCGCGAGGGCTCCGAGGTACGGATCGAGCTCCGCGACGGGGCGATCGCCCTGGTCCCCACGGCGGGGCGCTCGGGAGGGAAGGCCGGGTGACGCGGGGCGTCACGGTCGCCGTCGTCGGCGCGCCCGACGTCGCCAAGGAGCTCGGCAAGAAGGGGACCGCCTCCGACCTGACCCTCTACAACACGGTGCACGACGACCTCGCCGTAACCCTCGTCGAGCCGACGCAGTTCCCGGAGAAGATCGGCCCGCTGCTCACGGCGCTCGCCATGGCCGACCACGCCCTCCTGATCGTCGCCGAGCTCGCGCGGCCGGTCGCCGAGACGATCGCCACGCTCGAGCTCGCCGACCTCCCGACGACGATCGCCGTGGGCCCCTCGGTCGGCGAGGCCGAGGTCGCCCGCGCCCTGAAGGGAGGGCGCCTCGCCGAGGCCCCGCGTCTCCCGCTCGACCTGCCGAGGCTCCGGGAGGCCGTCGAGGGGTGGACGGCCGTCCCCCAGGACGGTCCCGTCCGGGTCCCGCTCGATCACGCGTTCCCGGTGAAGGGCGTCGGCGCGGTCGCCCTCGGTGTCGTCCGTCGGGGGACGCTCCGCGCCCACGACCGCCTGCGCCTCTACCCGACGCCCAAGGCGGTGGAGGTCCGCTCGATCCAGGTCCACGACGTCGATCGCAAGGAGGCGGCCGTGGGGGAGCGGGTCGGCGTGGCGCTCCGAGGGGTCGAGGCGGACGAGCTCGAGCGAGGGCAGACGCTCGGGGTCGACGGCTCGCTCCGGGAGGGGTCGACGCTCGCGCTTGGCGGATGGGAGCGGTGCCGATACTACCGGGGCGACGCGGGGCCGGGCGCCCAGGTCCACCTCGCCGTCGGCCTGCAGGCCGTCCCCGCCACGATCGACGCCGTGGACGGCCGGACCCTCCGCGCGACGACGGACCGGCCCGTGGTGTTCTCCGACGGCGAGCCCGTCTTCCTGCTCGACCTCTCGGTCCCGGCGGGTCCCCGGCTGTTCGGGCGGGGCCGAGCGGGACCGCCGGCGGGGAGCTGAACGACGCCTAGGGGCCAGCCGCCGTCGCCCGACGGATCTCGGCGGGTCCGCGCTAGGCGAACATCGTGACGGATTCCTTGCGGAGCTCCTCTTCCCCGACGACCTTCTCGATCGCCCGGTCGAAGTCCGCCGTCGTCACGCTGTCGCGCTCCTCGCGGATCGCCCACATCCCGGCCTCGGTGCAGATCGCCCGGATATCGGCCCCGGTCGAGCCCTCGCACCGGCTGGCGAGCGCCTCGAAGTCGATCGGCTCGCGCAGGGACATCCCGCGGGTGTGGATCTTGAAGATCTCGACGCGGCCGGGGAAGGCGGGGACCGGCACCTCGATGATCCGGTCGAACCGGCCGGGACGGAGGAGCGCGTCGTCCAGGATGTCCGGTCGGTTGGTCGCGGCGATGATCTTGACGTTGGAGAGCGGTTCGAAGCCGTCCATCTCGGCGAGGAGCTGCATCAGGGTGCGCTGGACCTCCCGGTCGCCGCTGGTGGCGACCTCGAGCCGCTTCGCCCCGATGGAGTCGACCTCGTCGATGAAGATGATCGTCGGGGCCTTCTCGCGGGCCAGCTGGAACAGCTCGCGGACGAGGCGCGCCCCCTCGCCGATGTACTTCTGCACCAGCTCGCTGCCGACGAGCCGGACGAACGTGGCGTTGGTGTGGTGCGCGACGGCCTTGGCGATCAGGGTCTTGCCGGTCCCGGGCGAGCCGATGAGCAGGACCCCCTTCGGCGGGTCGACCCCGACCTTCTTGTACAGCTCGGAGCGCAGCAGCGGGTACTCCACGGCCTCGCGGATCTCGCGGATCTGGTCGGCGAGCCCGCCGATCTGCTGGTAGGTGACCGTCGGCTTGTCGACGATCTCGCTCGCCGTCACCAACGGGTCGAGCGACGCCGGCAGGACCCCCATCACGGCGAGGGTCTGCTTGTTGAGCGCGACGCGGCTCCCGACGGTGATCTTGGTGTGCTCGACGCTCTCGGCGGCGTTGACGACGAAGTCGGGACCCGTCGACGACTTCACGACCACCCGTCCGTCGGTCAGGACGTCCCGGACGCTCCCCACGATGAGCGGAGGGTAGCGCAGCCGGTCGAGCTCGGTCTTCAGCCGCTTGACCTCGCGCTGGAGGCGCAGGATCTCCGCCTCCATGTAGTGCCGCTCGCTCTCGACCCGCTTGATCGCCTCCGCGAGCTGGGTGTTCCGCAGCTCCAGGAAGTTGACCCGGTCGAACGCCTCGTGAGGCCCGGCGACGGGGGCGTCCGTGTCGCTCATGCTTGGTTCATGTCCCTGCCGGTCGATGACCCGAGCACGACTCACTAGGCGAGGCCGCTTATAAGTACTCGACCGTCCGAGCCCCGTCGAGGAGCGGTGCCCGGCGGTTCGGTCCACCGCGCGCGGGCGTTCGCGCCGGCCCATGTGAGCGGGGTCTTCGTCCCGCGCCTCGAGGCTCGGGACCCCCGCGGACGGGGGTCGCTGGGCGCCGGCCTGGTCCTCCAACCGGGGGTCACGGCCTCGGCCACGTGGCGGCCGGGGGGTCCGCGTCGGACGAGCGTGACGTCGGACTCGGGCCAGCGCCTGCCGATCTCCGAGGAGGTCGCCCGTCGTCTCGCCGGGCCTCGCGTCGGCGCCCTTGATGTCCGGCTCCGGCACGACCTTCCGATCGGGCACGGCTTCGGGACGAGCGCGGCCGGCGCGCTGGCGACCGGCCTCGCCGTGGCCGGCACCCTCGGGCTCCCGCGGCGGAAGGCGGTGGAGACCGCCCACCTCGCCGATCTGTTCGGCGGCGGAGGTCTCGGGGGCGTGGCGGCGATCGTCGGCGGCGGGCTGGAGGTGCGGCTCCGGCCCGGCGTCCCCCCGTTCGGCCAGGTCCGTCGTCGGACGGTCGACCGCGAGCTGCTGGTCGGCTCCGTAGGACCTCCGCTGCGGTCGTCGGCGCTGCTTCGAGGCCCCGCCGCGCTGCGACGGTTCGAGGAGGGGGCGGAGCTGTTCGACAGGATCGCCGCCGACCCGGGGTGGGAGTCGTTCTGGGACGCCGCCGAGAGGTTCACCGACGTCGCCCGCCTCGCGCCCCCTCGGCTCCGCGCGGTCCTCCGCGGGCTGCGTCGCCGCAAGGTCCGGTCCGCGCAGGCGATGTTCGGTCGCACGTACTTCGCCGAGGCGCCCGGGGGTCGGGAGGGCGCGCAGGTCCGCCGATGGCTGGAGCGCGAGGGCGTTCCGTTCCGTCAGGTCGCGATCGCCCGACGGGGGGCGCACGCGCTCCCCGGCGCGCCCGGCTAGGGCCGAACCGCTCGCCCGGACCGTCGTCCCGGCGGGGAACGGCGGGCGCGCAAGGGTTTTCAGGCACCGCCTCTAGGCGGCCCACCCATGACGCGCAAGCCGGCCCGGATGTACCGCAAGGTCGAGGGCCAGATCTACACCCGGCAGGAGTACATGGGCGGGATCCCGACGTGCCGGATCACCCAGTTCGACACGGGCAACCTCCACGCCGAGTTCCCGCTGAGCCTGACCCTCGGCACCGAGGAGGCCGCTCAGGTCCGCGACACGGCGCTCGAGGCGGCCCGTGTCAGCGCGGTCCGGGTGATGGAGAAGATGGCGCCGAACGAGTTCCGGCTCAAGGTCCGTCGCTACCCCCACCAGATCCTGCGGGAGCACAAGATGGCGATGGGGGCGGGGGCGGATCGTATCTCCGACGGAATGCGCCGGGCGTTCGGCAAGGCCGTCGGGCACGCCGTCCGGGCCGAGATCGGCGCGGAGCTGCTCACCGTCTATACGACCGAGGCGCATCTTCCCGACGCGAAGGAGGCCCTGCGCAAGGCGGCGCACAAGCTGCCGGTGCCCACGCGGGTCAGCGTGCGGACGACGCCCGTCGCGGCGTCGTAGTCGGGCGGACCACCAGCACCGGGCACGGGGCGTGGGTCACCAGCCCCGTCGAGACGCTGCCCAGGAACAGCCGCTTCGCGGCCGAGAGCCCGCGCGAGCCGACGACCAGGAGGTCGCAGCGGTGCTCGCCGACCTCGGCGACGATCGCGTCCACCGCGACGCCCTCGTCGCAGACCCCGGTGACCGCCGTGATGCCGGCCGCGCGCGCCCGGGCGATCGTGGCTTCGACGGTCTCGCGGTAGCGGGGCGACGGGTCCGCGGGAAGCTTCGCCGGAACGAGGGGCTCGCTCGGTCCGGTGATCACCGCCGGCAGGGGGGCGACCGCGATCACGAGGAGCTCCGCGGCGTACCGGCGGGCCAGGTCGATCGCGATCTCCACCGCCTCGCTCGCGGAGTCCGAGCCGTCGGTCGCTACGGCGATCCGGTGGAAGGCGGCGTCGGGCACGGCCCGAGCAGGGGCCGAGCGTACAAGTCCGTTGCCCCACGTCGGCCTCTTTTGGCCCGACCTCTTCTTATGGCGGGACGGTACTTTCTCCCCGGGGATCACCGGTGCCGGTCTGCAGCAACTGCGGGGGAAGCGACTTCGTCTGGGCGGAGAACCTGAAGACCGGCGGGCTCGGCCGGAGCGGGCTGTCGCTGCGCAGCGGCGGCGAGCTGTCGCTCGGGACCCGCGTCTGCCGAGGGTGCGGCCACGCCGACCTGTTCGTCAAGGACCCGACCGTCCTGCGCCAGCCGCACACCTGGAAGCCGGGCGAGTTCGTCCCGCTCCCACCGAAGGGGCACGCCCCGGCCCCGAAGCCTCCGGCCCCAGAGTCGCCGGCGCCATCGCCCTCCCACGCTCCGCCTCCCCGGCCGACCCCGGCGGGGCCGACGCCCCCCAGCCCCACGCCCTCGAGCGCCACGGCCTCGAGCGGCCCCGTCCCCTCGACGCCCTCGGCCGAGTCGCCCGCGGTGAGCGGCGAGGCGTCCGCCTCCTCCACCCCGACGTCCTCCACGGCCGACTCCAGCGCTCCCACGGAGGCCGAGCCGTCCGACGGAAGCGGACGATCGGGAACTTCCAAGACCCCACCGCGTCGCAAGAGC
>JASIDM010000127.1 GCA_030044695.1 Thermoplasmata archaeon | reverse complement strand
TTCACGAAGAAGCGGGAGTGGTACGGGCTGCCGTTCGAGGAGCGGCGCCGCGTCATGGGCGAGCATCTCCGCATCGGCCACCGCTACCCGTCGGTGGAGATCCACACCGGGTACTCGTTCGGGATCGACGACGCGGAGTTCATCCTCGCCTTCGAGGCGGACGCCCCCGCTCAGTTCCTGGACCTCGTGCACGACCTCCGCCCGTCGGAGGCGAGCCGCTACACCGAGCTCGAGACCCCGATCTTCAGCTGCGTCCGCACGCCGCCGGCGCGGCTGCTCGAGCTCGTCGAAGGCCTTCCGTGAGCCCCGCCCCGGGGCCGCGGTCCCGGCGGCTGTTCCGTCGGGCGCAGCGTTCGCTCGTCGGCGGGGTCGACAGTCCCGTCCGCTCCTTCCGGGCCGTCGGCGGCACCCCGGTGGTGATCCGACGCGGCCGGGGCGCCTACCTCGAGGACGTCGACGGCCGGCGGTACGTCGACCTGGTCGGCTCCTGGGGCGCCGCGATCCTCGGCCACGCGCCGCCGACGGTCATCGCCGCGGTCCGGCAGGCCTCGGCGAAGGGGCTGTCGTTCGGGGCGCCCTCGCCGCGGGAGCACGAGCTGGCGGAGCGGATCCGACGCCGATGCCCGGCGATCGAGCGGCTGCGGTTCGTCAGTTCCGGCACCGAGGCGGTGATGAGCGCGGTGCGGCTCGCCCGCGGCGCCACCGGCCGCGACCTGGTCGTGAAGTTCGCGGGCGGCTACCACGGCCATTCGGACGGGCTGCTCGCCCGCGCCGGCTCGGGGGTCGCCGCGCTCGGCGTTCCCGACTCCGCGGGGGTCCCGGGGGCGATCGCCGCCCAGACCCGCGTCCTCCCGTTCAACGATCTCGGCGCGCTCGACGAGCTGTTCCGGCGCGAGGGCGAGCGCCTCGCCGCCGTCGTGGTCGAGCCGGTCCCGGCGAACATGGGGCTGGTCCCGGCGGAGCCGGGGTTCCTAGCGAGCCTCTCCACGACGGCCCACCGCCACGGGACGCTGGTGATCGCCGACGAGGTGATCACCGGCTTCCGCCTGAGGAACGGCACGGTCCATCAGGCGCTCGGCCTGGACGCCGATCTCGTCACCCTGGGCAAGGTGATCGGCGGCGGCCTGCCGGTCGGGGCCTACGGCGGCCGGGACCGCCTGATGCGTCGGCTCGCGCCCGAGGGACCCGTGTACCAAGCGGGGACCCTGTCGGGGAACCCGGTCGCCATGGCCGCCGGGATCGCCACCCTCGACGCGCTCGGCCCCGCCGTCTACCGTCGCCTGGAGGCCGCCTCCCGGGAGCTCGCGGAGCTCCTGCGGCGTTCCGCCGACGAGGCGGGCGTGGCACCGTTCACGGTGCAGCGCGTCGGCTCGATGCTGGGGCTGTTCTTCGCCCCGGGGCCGATCTCGGACCTCGAGGACGCGCAGCGCTCGGACCGGCGTCGCTACGCCCGGTTCTTCCACGCCTCGCTCGACCGCGGCGTCTACCTGCCGCCGTCGCCGCTGGAAACGACGTTCGTCTCCGCCGCCGTGGGCTCCGCGGAGCTCGCGCGGGCCCGCACGGCGTTCCGCGCGGCGTTCCGGACCCTCCGAGGGGGGCGCCCGTGAGGCGGGACCGGCTGGTTCGCGCCCTGCGGGGCGAGCCGACGGACACGACCCCGATCTGGCTGATGCGCCAGGCCGGTCGCCACCTCCCCGGCTATCGCGAGCTCCGGCAGCAGCACCCGATCCTCGAGATCGCGCGCGACCCGGAGCTCGCCGCCGAAGTGACCCTCGAGCCCCTACGTCGGTACGACGTCGACGCCGGCGTCGTCTTCGCCGACATCTCGCTGCCGTTCGCGGGCCTCGGTCTCGACTTCTCGATCGACCCGGGGATCGGTCCGGTCGTCGCCCGCCCGGTCCGGACCCGGGCGGACGTGGAGGCGCTGCAGGCGTTCTCGGCGACCCGCGATGTCCCGTTCGTCGGCGGCGCCATCGAGCGGTTCCTCGAGCTCGAGGCCGAGCGCCCGATCCTCGGCTTCGCGGGGGGCCCGTTCACCCTCGCCTCGTACCTCATCGAGGGCCGCGCCTCCCGGGACCTTCCCGAGACCAAGCGGCTGCTCTACGCCGAGCCGGCGACGTTCGACCGGCTCCTTGACCGGCTCACGGAGATGACGATCGAGTACCTCCGCCTCCAGCTCGACCACGGGGCGGCGGCGCTCCAGCTGTTCGACACCTGGGTCGGGGCCGTCAGCGCGCGGACCTTCGAGCGCCATCTCCTGGGACCGGTCCGCGCGATCTTCGACGCCCTGCGCCCCCGGGGCCGGCCGACGATCTACTTCTCCACCGGCTCCTCCCACCTGCTCGAACTCCTCGCCCGCACGGGCGCCGACGCGCTCGGCGTGGACGCGCGCGAGCCGCTCGGTGCCGTTCGGCGGAGGGTCGGCCCGTCGCTCGCGCTCCAGGGGAACCTCGACCCGGCGGCGCTGCTCGCCGGGCCGGAGGTCGTGCGCCGCGAGGCCGCCGCCGTCCTCGCCGAGCTCCCCGAGCGCCGTTCGCACGTCTTCAATTTAGGCCACGGCGTCCTCCCCGAGACCGATCCGGAGCGCGTCGGCGAGCTGGTTCGGTTCGTCCACGAGGCCGGGGTTCCGAGGCGATGACGGAGCGGCCGGCGGTCGGGAGCGGCGGGACGGGCGTCCTG
>JASIDM010000126.1 GCA_030044695.1 Thermoplasmata archaeon | reverse complement strand
CGCTCGGCCCTACGCTCCTACGCCCCGGGGCGACGTCGGGCCACCCCGGTCCCCCGATCGAGCGGGCCGGTCCGCGACGGCCGGCTCGTCGGGTGTTACGAATCAGAAACAGGACATAACACTTTTATCGCCGACCTCCTACCCCCGGTCGAGGATGGTCGGGACGTCGGGGGCCGGGGGCGCGCGCGAGCCGAACCCGATGGTGCTCTCTCGCCGGGAGAAGCTGGGGGCGACCGCGATCTATGCCGCGATCATCGCGGCGACGGCGCTAGGGATCGCGGTGACGTTCCTCATCGGCCGCACCTTCGGGATCTTCATCGGGCTCGGGATCCTGGCCTACACGCTCGGGTTGCGCCACGGCGTCGACGCCGACCACATCTGCGCGATCGACAACACGACGCGCAAGCTGCTTCAGCAGGGCAAGCGGCCGTACACCGTCGGGACCTGGTTCTCCCTCGGGCACTCGACGATCGTCGTCGGGATGCTGTTCGGCCTGGTCGTCGCCGCGAGGTTCATCATCAGCTCCTACCCGACGTTCGCCTCGGTCGGGGCGGTCCTGGGCACGGCGATCTCCGGCGGCTTCCTCTACATCATCGCCCTGATCAACTTCCTGATCTTCTGGGAGGTCTACCAGATCTTTCGCCAGCTCCGGGCCGGCAGCCTCGACCAGGATCGCCTCGAGGAGCGCCTGAACAGCCGGGGCTTCATGAACCGCTACTTCGGCTTCCTGTTCAAGTTCGTCAACGAGCCCTGGCAGATCTACCCGATCGGCGTGCTGTTCGGCCTGGGCTTCGACACCGCCACGGAGGTCACGCTCATCGCGATCACCGTGACCGTCGGCACGGCGGCCTCCGGGTTCCCCCTCTGGATGGTCATGGTGCTGCCGTTCATGTTCACCTGCGGCATGGTGCTGACCGACACGTCCGACGGCCTCGGGATGCGCTTCGCCTACGGCTGGGCGTTCGCGAAGCCGATCCGCAAGGTCTACTACAACCTCACGATGACGGTGATCTCCGTCCTGGTCGCGTTCGTCATCGGGACGATCGAGATCCTCGGGGTCGTCGCGAGCGAGCTCGGCCTCAGCGGCGGTCCGTTCGGCTTCTGGACCACAATGAACTGGCTCAACAACGCCGCCGGGCCGTACGGGATCGACGTCTGGGGCTACGTCGGGATCGGCATCGTGATCCTGTTCATCGGCTGCTGGCTGATCGCCATGGCGATCTACCGCTGGAAGCGCTACGAGGAGATCGGCTTCGCGCCGACGCCCCCGGCGGCGCAGGCGTAGCCGGGCCAAACGGTCTTAGCCGAGACCGCGCTCCCTCGGCGGTGGCGCGCAAGGTGGTCCGGCTCGGCGTGTCGCTCGAGCCGGAGCTGCTCCGTTCCCTCGATCGCTGGGTGGAGCGACGCAACTCCCCGAGCCGCTCGGACGCGCTGCGGTTCCTGGTCCGCAAGGAGCTCTCCGAACGCGAGCTGAAGGACCCGGAGGCCGACGCGGTCGGCGCCGTGATGGTGCTCTACCGGCACACGGCGCCCGGGGTCCTCGAACGGCTCACCGCGGCCCAGCACCGTTGGGGGGAGCACCTGAGGTCGTCGACCCATCTCCACCTCGCCGGCGAGGTCTGCCTGGAGGTCCTGATCCTGACGGGCCGGCGACGCGAGGTCGAGGCGGCCGCCGAGGACCTGCGGGGCGTGAAGGGCGTGCTCGAAGGCGACTACCTGGTCGGCACCCCGCGGACCGCCGGCGGCCGGACCGGCCACCGTCATCCTCACGCGGGCTAGGCGCGCCCCGCAGAGCTCATGCGGCCTCCGGGCCTTGCGAGGACGCCGGACCGGCCGCAGGAGGACCATGGCGAACGAGGCGTTCGAAGAGGCGCTCGACGAGGCGCGGAAGGCGGCGAAGGACCTGGCGCGGGCCAGCGCCCAGCTGACGCGGCGGCTGCTCGCGAAGGCGGAGCGGGCCGCCAAGGACCCGCGGGGATCGGCCGAGCGGGCCGCCCGGACGGCGGCGAAGGAGCTCGAGTCGGCCGCCCGCGAGGTCGACCAGATCCTGAAGAAGCTCTGACGGCGCCGAGGCCCGGCGCTACGCCGCGGGCTTCGCCGCAGGGGCGGACGGCCCCGCGCCCTCCGGGGCGAGGACCGTGACCTTCTCGCGCGCGTGGCGCGACGCGTAGGCGACCCGGACCTTCCAGGTACGCTCGGGGCGGCCGCCCCCGAGGAGGCGGTCGACCCCGACCTTCTCAAGGTCGCCGACGAAGGCGGTCCCCTCCCGCACGAGCGCGCCGGCCGCCTCCAGGGTCGGAACGAACGCCTCGAGGTCCCCGACGTTCAGCGACGTGGGGCGCTCGGCGACGGCGTCGGGCCGGACGAAGCCGTGACGCCCGAAGTGGTCCGGGGCGTAGATCAGCATCGACTTGAACTTGTACTTGTGAAGCCCGGCGTTCCCGCGGCCGCCCTGCTTGCCGGCCCCGCGACCGGCCTTGATCCCGCGGCCGTGGGTCCGCAGCCCTCGGAACTTGCGGGTACGGGACGGCATCGTCGTCCTCCTACAGCATCCGGCGGACGAGCTCGTTGATCGCCCGGCCACGGTAGCCGAGCGCGCCGCCGAGCGCGAACGGCTTCTTCGTCGAGCGCCAGCCGCCCTTCGGCGCCCGGAGCCGGAACAGCGGACGGACCCCGCGGGCGCGGGCGAGCCCTCCGGCGACGACCTCCGGCACCAGCGTGGCGAGCTGGGCCTCCGCGAGCGCCCCGGCCCCCGCCGTGGGCGGGGACGGCGACGGGGCCGACGGGCGGCCCCTCGAGCGGAGCAGCAGCCCGACGGTCTCCGCGTCGGTCTCCCCCCAGGTGACGTACCCCTGGACCCGCGTCAGCATCCCGCGGTACGCGGCCTCCTCCGGGACGACCGTCGCGTGGTTCGGGCGGGCGAGATGCAGGAAGCGGAGGGTCTCGCCGATCTCGTGCTTCGCGTGGATCGAACCGCGAACGCGGACCACCATCCAGGCCATCGAGCTCACCGCCCCCGGCCGCCGGGCGGCGGGCCCCGTCCGGGCCCGCCCGGCCCGGGACCCCGGCCCGGCCCGGGACCCCGGCCCGGCGGTCCCCCGCGTCCGGGGGGACCCCCGCGCCCGGGAGGACCGCCGCGCCCGGGCGGTCCGCCCCGGCGGCGGCCGCCGCGCATCGGCCGCGGCGGCATCTCCTCCTTCGGCGGGAGGATCGACGTGCCGGTCGGGCCGCGGACGATCTTGAGGCGGGCGGAGTCCTCGGGCGGTACCTTCAGCTCGGAGAGCCGGACGAGGGCGCCGAACGCCGCCTGGGCGTAGTTCACCGTCGTCTTGGTGTGGCCTTCCGTGAACCCCCAGGCGTCGGTGATGCCGGCGAACCGCAGGATCGGCTTCGCGACGTCCCCCACGGCGAGACCGACGCCCTGGGGCGCCGGCTTGAACGTCACGTCGACCGAGCCGGCGCGTCCCTCGGTGACGAACGGCAGGGTGTGGGCCCGGCCGCAGCCGCACTCCCAGCTGCCGCAGCCGCGCTGGATCTCCACGACCTCGAGCTTGGCCCGGTCGATCGCCCGGCGGATCGTCGGACCGACCTCGCGGCCCTTCGCCCGCCCGAGGCCGACGAAGCCGTCGCCGTTGCCGACGACGACCGTGACGGCGAACTTGAACCGTCGGCCGGAGTCGGTCATCCGCTGGACCATGTTGACGTCCAGGACCTCGTCGTGGAGCCCGGGGAGCAGCTTGTCGACGATCGGCGCCTCCCGCAACGGCAGGCCGGTCCGCAGGGCGTCGCTCATCGTCGCGATCTCGCCGGAGGCGACCTTGCGGCCGAGCTCGGTCTTCGGCACCCACGGCGCCGCGACGGGCCCGGACATCGCCGGCGCCCCTTCGGGGGCGGGGCGGCCGCTCGGGCCGAGGACGGCGCCGCTCATGCGGCGGCCCCCTTCGGCGCGACGAGCGACGGCAGCTTGAGCTTGTACGCCTCGATCGGCTCCGGGAGCTTCTTCGGGAGGTGGGCCCCCCCGAGGCGATCGGCCCCGGGGAGCTTCTCGCCCCCGTGCGGGATCTCGAGGCCGGCGTCGAGCAGCCCCTTCAGGGCCGCGGCGAGCCGACCGCCCGCCGTCGGGCGGTGGAGCCCCGCGTCCAGGACGGCCCCCTCGGCGCCGTGGAGGCGCGCGCGCAGCCCAGCGAGGTAGCCGGTCAGGTAGGCGGCGGGGGTCGAGGCGAGGCTGGCCGCCGGGAAGGCGATCTGCCCGAGCTCGCCGCTGTCGGCGCTCGCCACGATCCGGTCCCCCTGGGGATCGAAGTCGACGAGCTGGACCCGGACCCGGCGGCCGGAGCAGCGGACGACGGCGCGCGACCGGCCCGAGGCGAGGAGCGCCCGTCGGACGCGGTAGTCGGTCCGGCCCTCGCGGCGTCGGCGGAAGTGGACGCGATAGCGCGGACCGGTGCTCACGGGCTCGCCTCCTTCAGGTGGCCGGCGAGACGGAGGTTGACCAGGAGGTGGGAGCGGCTGCGGAACATGCCGCCCTTCGCGCGGCGGTAGAACTCGCGGTAGACCTTCGGGGGGATCCGCTTGGTGTCGCGCAGCTCGCGCAACAGGTCGCGCTGGGCCCGGATCCGCCGCATCCAGCGCTCCTTGCGCGGGACCCTGGAGCTCGGGGTGCCGCGGCGGGAGCCCGGGCCGGCGTGACGGCCCTTGGCGAGCTCGACGGCCCGTCGCCGGGCCCGTCCGCGCGACGTCGCCCGGATCGCCCGCCGGCGGATCACGCCGGACCGGATCGCGGAGCGGATGTCGTCGCGCGTCACGGAGTCGGCGAGCTCCTCCTGGCTGGCCGGGTCGATCCAGACCCGGTTCTCCCCGCAGTTCAGCAGGTCCGAGGCGAGCCGGCGCTGGTTGGCGAGGTCGGGCATGCTAGCGCTCCTCCTCCGACCGGACGATCGGGTTCAGCACGCGGATGCCGAGGCGACGCGCCTCCTCCTCGAGGACGAGGCGGCGGCGGGTCCCGACGGTGCGGGCGATCACGGCGGCCTCGCGGCGGGCGTCCAGCCCGTCGAGCTCGTCCTTGGTGCGGACGAGGACCGGCCGGAACCCCGCCGGGGTCAGGCCCCGGACGGCGGCGGGAGAGCGGTAGCCGACGCGGACGATCTGGGCGCGGTAGCCGTAGTGACGGCGTTGCTTGGACTGCAGGCCTCGCGGGCGACGCCAGGCCTCGTCGCGGCCGATCCGCGCGTAGCGGTGGGCCGCCTGCCGCACGAACAGCGGCCGCTTGCCGTCCAGGAGCCGGCGGGTGCCGAGCAGGGTGCGGAGCTCCGAGGGGAGCTCGGCGCGCCGCGGGCTGCGCGGGGCCTCCTCCTTCTCGGCCTCGGCGGCCGGCGCGGGGGCCGGGGCCGCCTCCGGCTTCGGGCTCGCCGCGGCGCGGCGGCGCTTCGGCGTCGCCGGGGCCTCCTTCGGTGGGCTCTCCGCCGGCGCGGTCGTGTCGGGCTCGGGCACTAGCTCGCCTCCTTGAGATGGGCCCGCTCGATGAGGTAGATGCCGTCCTGGAAGACCCGGGGGTCGTAGTCGCGGATGTGCGTCGTCCGCTCGATGGCGGCGGCGCTCTGGCCGACGTGCTCGACGTCGAACCCCTCGATCGTCACGAACTCCCCGTCGACCCGGGCCGTCGTCCCCGGCACGAGGTGGGCCGTCCGCGGGTACTTCTCGCCGAGGAAGTTCTCGATGACGAGATCGTCGCCCTTCACCGAGACCTTCATCGGGAAGTGGGCAGCGACGACCTTGAGGCGGGCCTCCACGCCGAGGGTCAGCCCTCCGGTGAGGTTCCGCAGGTGGGCGACCCAGGTCCGCAACAGCGCGCGCGAGCGCTTTCGGTGCGCCGGCAGGCCGAGCTCGAGGGTCAGCCGGTCCCCCTTCACGGCGAGGTGAAGGACGTCGGAGGGGAACGGGCGAACGACCTTCCCCTTCGGGCCCTGGACCGTGAGCCGGCGGCCGGCGACGGCGACCTTCAGCCCCGCGGGGAGCGGGAGCTCCTCCCGGGCGAGCTCGTCAGTAGACATAGGCGAGCAGCCGACCTCCGATCTTCATCTCGCGGGCCTGCGCCTGGCCGACGACCCCGCGGTTCGTGGAGAGGACCAAGAGCCCGAAGTCCTGGGCGGGCAGGAACCGCGACTCGAACCGCTCGAGCTCGTCGACGCGGACGGCGAGGCGGGGCTTGACGACCCCGCAGGAGTTGATCCGCCGGGCGAGGGTCACCTCGTAGCGCCCCCCGCGGCCCGTCGGCACGAAGGCGAAGTCGCTGACGTAGCCGTGCTCGCGGAACAGGCGCAGCACCTCGCCGATCAGCTTGGACGTCGGGGCGAGGTCGACGCGCGGACGTCCGTCCCGGTCGGCGTGGCGCACGGCCACGAGGGCGTCGTTGAGCAGGTCCTTGGTCATCGTGATCCTCCCCTACTGGTACTTGCGGAAGCCGAGGTCGAAGGCGACCTCGCGGAAGCACTGACGGCAGAGGTGGAGCCCGTAGCGGCGGACGATCCCGCGCTTGCGGTCGCACCGCAGGCAGCCGTCCTTCCTCCCGAAATGCCGCTTCGGCTTCACCGTCGTTCCCCCCTCACTCGACGATCGTGACGCCGAACTTCTGGCGCAGGAACTCCCGCGTCTCGTCGCCGCTGGAGCGCAGGCGGCGCGGCAGGGGCCGGGGCCGGACCCGCCGGTCCCGGACGCGGTAGCCGGCGCGGCCGATCTCGACCGCGACGTCCATGCCGTGGATGCCGATCGTCGGATCGTACTTCATGCCGGCGAAGTCCGTGTAGTCGGCGACCCCGAAGGAGAAGTTGCCGTTGCGGTCGATGGAGTCGCTGTCGAGCTGCTTGTCGCGGGCGTCGAACGCCCGCCCGAGGAACTCGACGGCGGCCTCGCCGCGGAGGGTGACCTTGGCGCCGATCGCCTGGCCCTTGCGGATGCCGAAATCGCGGTTCGTGGTCCGCGCCCGGGTGGCGACGGGCTTCTGGTGGGTGACCATCTGCAGGACCTTCTCGGCCTTGGAGAGCGGCTCGCCGGACTCGCCGACGCCGGTGTTGATGACGGCCTTCAGCACCCGCAGGGCCCGGTGCGCGTTCTCGCCCCCGCGGTCCGAGCGGGGCGCCGTCGGGGCAACGCTCGCGGTAGGGCCGCTCACCGCGCGACCCCCTCGCCGAGGGTGATCCCCGGCGCCTGCTCGCCGACGACGAAGACGTACTCCTTGACGGTCGAGAACCCCTCGCGGAAGTGGACCAGGTTCGGCTGGGGGGAGTTGCGGACCTCCACGCGCTCGACGCGGGCGAGCTCGCCGACATGCGAGCCCCCGGCGACGAAGGCGAGCGCCCCCGGCTTCAGCGGGAGGTGCTCGAGGACCTTCTGGCCGGGCAGCGCGATCTTCAGCGAGTCGCCGACCCGGTACGGCGTCGCCGCCTCGACCAGGAGGTTCCGCCCGTCGTGGAGCGTCAGTTCGACCTTGCCGCCCCGGACGGCGTGCTTGGCCTTCACCCGGCCGATCTTCACGGCGGCCTCCGTCGACGGGATCACCGTGAGGACGAGCTTGCCCCGCCGGTCCGTGACGAGCCGGAAGTGCCGGTCGAGGGGCGCCGCGAGGGAGACCGTGTCCATGAGGCCGACGCCCCGGGCGAGGTCGTGGGCGATCTTCGCGTCGACCTGGACCGACCCGCTGCCGAGGAGGAGCCGGGCCTCGCGGGCGTTCGCCACGACCCGCTGCAGGTCGCGCAGCACGAGCAGGAGCGGCAGCGCCCGCTCCTGGGGATGCGGGCCGGGCCGCGGACGGAGCACCCACTTCGTCCCCTTGCGGGGGACCGTCCAGCTCTTCGGCGCCGCCCGGCGCTTCAGTCGGAACGTCATGGGGCCTCCGGGGCCGGCGCGGAGCGCCGGCGCTTGGGCGGGGGAGCGACCGTCGCGGGAGCCTCGTCGACGTCCGCGGCGTCCTCCTCGTCGTCGGCCGCGGGGTTCGGCGCCGGGGCCGCGGAGGGGGCGGCGTCCGTCGCCGCCGCGGGCCCGGTCGCCGGCGCGGCCTCGCCCTCGGGGAGCTTGCCCCGCTCCTCGGGGGTGACCTCCTCCTCGCGGACGTGGAGCGACCGGCGGCGCCAGGGATCGGCGAGGTTGAGGCGGGTGATCACGAGGTGCGACGTCTTGAGCGTGAGCGGCTTCAGCTTCTCCTCCGCCGTCTTCAGCGTCACCCCTTCGATGGTGACGGCGTACGACCGCCGCCAGACCTTGGCGACCCGCTCCTCGCGGCCGGCGTAGCTCCCCGAGAGGATGCGGACCGTGTCGCCCTTGCGGATCGGCACGTGGCGGCGGCGGAACCGCTGGCGGAGCTCCCGCGAGAGCGGGACCGTCATCCGTAGGCGCCGCTCGTGGATCGGGGCCTGGAAGACCGCGCGTCGCTGACGGCGGGGGGCGTGGGGCGAGGAACGCACGATCGTCGACCTCCCTAGACGATGATCGAGGAGGCGGCGGCGATGCGGGGCCAGCGCTCCGCGGCCTCCTTCGCCACCGGTCCCTTGATCTGCGAGCCCTTGATCTCGCCGGTCTCCGTCGTGATCACCGCGGCGTTGTCCTCGAACTGCAGCCGCGTGCCGTCCGGGCGCCGCATCGGCGACCGGGCCCGGACGATCACGGCGTGCAGGACCTGCCGCCGCATCTCGGGCGTCCCCTTCTTCACGGAGACGATCACGAGGTCGGCGATCCCGGCCCGCGGGTAGCGGCGGTGGGTCCCGTGCCAGTTGCGCACGGCGATGATCTCGACGACCTTGGCGCCGGTGTTGTCGACACACTCGAGGCGGGCCCCCTTGGGAAGGCCCCGGCCGCGGCGTCCGGCGAGGCCCTTCATGCGGACCCCTCGCCGGGCGCCTCGGTCTCGGCCGGCCGGGCCGTCTCCTCGCCGCGGACCCGACGCGCCGCCTCCCCGAGGTCGGCGACGATGCAGAAGGCGACGAGCTTGGAGAGCGGGCGGGTCTCGGCGATCCGGACCCGGTGGCCGACCGTGACGTGGAGGCACGGCGGGGCGTGGGCCAGGTACCGTCGGCGCCGCTTCTCGTACCGCTCGAACTTCGGGACGTAGTGCAGCAGCGTGCGCTCCACGACGGCCGTCCGCTGCATGGCGGCCGAGACGACGATCCCCTCGAGGGTCTGGCCCCGGACGGGGAGCCGGCCGTGGAAGGGGCAGTGGCGGTCGTCGCACCGAGCCTTCGGGGCCCGGACCTCGAGGCCGATGTCGCGGGCGCGGGGCGCGGACGCAGCACGTGCAGGGGTCATCGAGGCCTCCGGGGACCCCCGGCGAGCAGCCGCTTGGTCCGGTCCTCGGGACGCACGCGAAGGAGGTCGCCTCTTAACGGTAACTCTCGCTCCGCGACGCCGAGGGTGCCGGTGAGCCCGGCCTTCGGGAGCCGGACCGTTCGCCCGCCGTCGACCGGGCGGATGACGAACGTGCCGAGGGTCTCGTCGACGATCGTCCCCGCGACCGCGCGGGCGCGACCGGGGCCAGCGGGGACCTCGATCGAGGCGCCGATCAGCTCGCCGGCGAGGGCGAGGCGCTCGTCCGTGGGAAGCTCGCGAGGGTCGGGCCGGCGCGCGCGCACAGGCTCACCGGGACCCCGCCGGACGACGGGCTCCCTTCGCTGCGTCGGCGATCGACCGTTCGTTGAGGACCGTGAGGGCGCGGGCGACGTTGGTCCGGAGCGCCCGCATCCGCCCGGGGCTCGGGGGCGCACCGCCCATGGCGGCGACGCCGCGCTCGCGCAGGAGATCGTTCTCGGCCTCGGCGATCTTGCGCCGGAGGTCGTCGTCGGAGAGCTCGCGCAGCTCGCGCATCCGGGACAGCGTCATGCCGCCCCCGCGACGCTGCCACCCGGGGGCGGAGGGGCGCCCTCGGCGACCGGCGCCGCCAGCGGGGCCGGCCGCGCCTCGGCGACGCTCTTCACGACGATCTCGTCCGGCAGCTTCGCCGTCGGACGCATGATCCAGACGTTGACGCCGATGACGCCGGGCTTGAGGCGCGCCTGGTAGAACCCCTTGTCCATCCAGAGGTGGGCCGCCTCGCCGCAGTACTTGATCGTGCCGGATTTGAACCGTTCGGTCCGGTGCCGCTCGCCGGTGAGCTTCCCCGACAGGATCACCTGGCAGCCGCGGGCGCCGGCCTCCATGATCCGCCGCACCGTGGAATGGCCGGCCCGGCGGAAGTGCCAGCCCCGCTCGAGGGTCGAGGCGAGCTTCTCGCTCATCAACTGGGCGTTGAGGCTCGGCTGGCGCTCCTCTTGGACCTCGATCTGGGGGTTGTCGAGGTTGAACCGGGCCTGGATGTCCTCGGTGAGGCGCTTAATGAGCTCGCCGCGGTGACCGATCAGGATCCCGGGGCGCTCGCAGACGAGGGTCACGCGGGTGCCCATCGGCGTGCGGACGATGTCGAGGCCGCCGAAGCCGGCCCGGGCGCTCTCGTGGACGAGGTAGTCCTTCAGCAGGACGCGCCGCATCCGCTCCTGGATCACCTTGCGCTCGCCGCTCACGACGTCACCGCCCGCTCGGCGAGCACGATCTCGACGTTCGTCGTCTGCTCGTTCCAGGCCGTGGCGTGGCCGTGGGCCCGGGGCATCGTCGTCTTCAGGATGCGGCCGCGCGAGCTCGACGCGACCTTGACGAACAGGCGCTCGGCGTCCATCCCCTCGTACTCGGCGTTCTCCTCGGCGTTGCGGAGGACGCTGAGCACCTGGGTGGCGACCTTCTTCGGGTACCGGCCCGGCCCGGTGCGCCGGTGGTGGGCGGTCTCCTGGTTGTAGCGACGGAACGGGACGGCGCGCTTCAGGGCGACGACCTGCTCCAGCAGATCGCGCGCCCGCTCGACGGGGAGCCCGCGGATCGCGTTGAGGACCTCGTAGGTCTTCTTCGGGGAGATCGGGAGCTCGAGCCCCCGGGCCCGGGCGACGCTCACCCCGGACTCCGCCTGGTAGGTGTAGCCGCGCATCGTCCTCGACCTACTTCAGCGGCATGAACTTGGACGAGCGCGTCGCGCCGACGCCGGGTCCGGAGTGCTTCTCGAACCGGCGGGTGAGGGCGAACTCGCCGTAGTAGTGGCCGATCATCTCGGGGCGGACCTCGAGCTCCTTGAACTCCTTGCCGTTGTGGACGGCGACCTTCCGGCCGACGTGGGCCGGCAGGACGAGGGCGTCCCGGCAGTGGGTCCGGACGGTCTTCTCCGTCGGGGTCGAACGCATCCGCTCGAAGAAGCGGCTCGTCTCGTCGTTGAAGCCGCGGCGGATCGAGCGCCGGGCCCGGGCGTTCAGGACCTGGGCGAGCGTCTCGAGGCTCATCGCCCGCAGCTCCTCGAGGCTCTTCCCCCGCAGGCTGAACTCGCGCTTGCGCCGCGCCTCGACCTTCTTCGCCCGTCGGGCCTTCGGCATCGGCCTAGCGCTCCTGCTCGCGCAGCTTGCGGCGCGCCCGCGACTGGGATCGGGAGAACCGGCCGACCTTGGCGCCCGGCCAGGTGCCGCTCTTCACCGTGCTCGGACGGCCGACGTGCTGGTGCGCGCCGCCGCCGAACGGGTGGTTGACGGGGTTCATCGCCACGCCGCGGACCTTGAACGCGGCGCGGGCGAGCGAGCGGACCGACCAGACCTTCTTGCCGGCCTTGACGATCGGGCGCTCGTGGCGTCCGCCCCCCGCGACGGCGCCGACCTCGGCCCGGCAGGTGGCGAGGAACTGCTTGAACCGCCCGCTCGGCAACTGGATCGTCACCTCGCTGCCGGCGTGCGCGACGACGAGCGCGCTCGTCCCGGCGGCGCGGACCAGGCGGCCGCCGTCGAACGGCTTCACCTCCAGGTTGGAGACGAGCGTCCCGTCGGGGATCCGGGCGAGCGGCAGGATCGAGCCGCGGTCGACCTTCCCCTCCCCCAGGGCGATGACGTCGCCGGTGGCGATCCCCGCGGGGGCGAGGATGTCGAGCCGACCCCCGTCCGGCGTCGCGACCGACGCGACCGGGGCGGTGCGCCCCGGCGCCGGGCGGATCTCGAGGACGGTCGCCGTCCCGACGAGCGTCGGCGGCGGCAGGGCGATCGCCCCGTGGTGCCGGTGGCTGGGCGAGGTGTAGGCGCCCGTGCCCGCGCCACGTCGGCGCGAGCCGATCCGCTTCCCCATCAGAACACTCCCGCGCGGCTGCCGATGTCCTCGGCGGAGTAGCCCTTCGCGAACCGCACCGTGGCGATCTTGCCCGAGATGACGGTCTTGGTCGTCACCTTGGCGACCTTGCACTGGTACGTCTGCTCGACGGCGCGCCGGATCTCGGCGCGGTCGGCCCGGCGGTCGACGACGAACTCGAGCTTGTTCTGCCGCTCCATCTCGTCCATCGACTTCTCGGTGACGTAGGCGTGCAGGATGATCCGGTGGCGGAGCTCGGTCATGGAGGCGCCTCCCCGAGCCGGGCGCGCAGCCCCTCGACGGCGCCCCGGGAGAACAGGGTCAGTCGTCCGGGCGAGCCGCCGGGGGCGAGGTCCTCGGTCGACAGCCGCCCGACGGGCACGACGTCGACCCCCGCGAGGTTGCGGAAGCCGACCCCCTGGCCGGCCTGGCTGGTGACGACGAGCAGGCTCCGACGCGTCGTCCGCACGCGGCCCCGCCGGCGGGCCCGGCCCGAGCCGTGGAGGTGCGTGGACGCCTGGGCCCGGCGCACGTCGGGCCAAAGCTCGAGGGAGACGAGGACGCTCCGGGCGTCCTTCGCGGTCCGGAGGTCCTCGACCGGATCGTCGAGGACGTACGGGAGGGTCGCTCCGTGGGGCACGAGGTGGCCCCGGGCCGAGGCGAGCTTCGCCTCGCGGGTCGCCGCGAGCGCGGAGGCGAACGCGAGCTGGCGCTCGCGCCGGTTGATCTTCTTCGCCCAGATCCGGTCGACGGTCGGAGGGTGCGCGGGCCGGCCGCCGACGGTGTTCGGGGCCTGGGCGCCGCGCATCGAACCCATCAGCCGCGGCGTCCTCGAGACCCCCTTGCCCTTGCCGGACCACTCCACGGAGTGGCGGACCCCGGCGGTCGGACTGGTGGCGTGAGGCTGGATGCGGTGGGACTGCGCGGCGACCACGGCCCGCCGGATCAGGTCGGGCCGCACGGGGAGCGAGAACGCCAGCGGCAGGGCGAGCGTCGCCCGGGACTTGCCGTCGATCCCGAGGACGTGGGCGCGGTGGTGGGGACCCGGCCCGGCGGCGGGCGGCGCCTCGGCGGGAGCGCGGGACGGCGTCATGCTCCCTGCTTCGAGCGCGTGCTGAGGTAGCGCACGTCGACCTTCTCGACGGAGGCGACGCGGCTGCGGATCGGGGCCCGGAAGCGCACCAGGCGCTTCGCCGGGCCGGGGATCGAGCCGTGGAGGACGACGCAGGCGCTGCGGACCTCGCCGTAGTGCGGGAACCCCCCCGCCGGCGTGAGCGGATCGGTCTTCGGGTCGCGGACGACCTTGAGCACGCGCAGGTTGAACTGCGTCCGGCGGTGGTAGCCTTGCTGACCGGCCTGGGGGATCCGGTAGGTGACGAAGCTCGGGTTGTGGGGACCGAGCGTCCCGATCATCCGCCGGTGCTTGGAGTTCTTGCGCGGCTGGAGCTTCACGCCCCAGCGCTGGATGTGCCCCTGGAAGCCGAAGCCCTTGGTGACGCCGACGATGTCGACGAACTCCCCCTCGCGGGTGACCTTGTCGACGGAGAGCTCCTGGCCGAGCTGCTGGACGGCGAACGCCCTCCGCTCGTCGAACTTCTCCCCGGCGACCCTCACCTCGAACAGCGTCGGGGTCTTGGACGGCACGCCGGTGACGAGCTCGGGCTGGGTCCGCGCGACGAGGCGGACCTCCTCGGCCGAGGCCTGCCCGAAGCGGGCGAGCTCCTCGGCGCTGGAGGCCGGATGCTCCGGGATCCTCCGCTCGAGGGACGGAGCGGCGTCGTGGGCCCACGCCTCGGCGACGACACGCAGCCCGTACGGGCCCCGCGCGTAGAGCCGGGCGGCGAGGATCTTGAGCGGCGGGACCTCGACGACGGTGACGGGGACGCTGACCTCCTGGCCGGCGGTCGTCGACCGCTTGCGGTAATCGACGAGGAAGGCGTGGGTCATCCCGACCTTGAAGCCGGCGAAGCCCTCGATCGCCGGCGTCTTCGGTCCGGACGGCCAGGAACGGATCCGGGGGAGGGGGCGTGCCGAGCGGGAACGGGGCGAGTACGCGAGCGAGCCGCGCCTCGGACGATGACGTCGTGCCATGGTAGGATGGGGTTCCCCCCCTGCGGTGAGGACGGGGGAGAAAGGTGCATTATTTAAGGCCACGGACAAAAACGACGCGACCCTCGACAGCGACGGC
>JASIDM010000125.1 GCA_030044695.1 Thermoplasmata archaeon | reverse complement strand
ACGCGGTGCGACGTCGGGACCTCTGCCGAGGGATCCAGCCCGGGTCCGTTCGGAGGGCCCACGGACGGTCGAGGGCATGGTCTTCATGGCGGACGAAGGGAGCAGGTTCGGCGCGCCGATCGGGCTCCTGTGGAAGTACCTCTTCAGCAGCGAGGCGCACGACGCCTCGCCCACGACGACCCGGAGGCCGACGCTCGAGAAGATCTCGGAGGTCACGCCCCTCTACGGTTCCGAGCGGCTGCTGCGGGGCCGGTGGGCGCCGGACCGCCTGCGCCTCTCGATGTTCCCACCGATCCCCATCGTCACGGAGTGGCTGGAGGGGGTCCTGGCCGGCTCGAAGTTCGTCTACGTCTGCACTCCCGAAGGTCCCAGGACCCGGATCGACGTCCACGGCGAGTTCACCTCCACGACCCTCTCGCCAAAGGAGGTCGAGGAGGCCGCTCGAGAGTTCCTCGACACCGAGTTCCGAGACGACGCGCCGGCGGTCCGAGAGCTCGTCGTCCGGTCGAGGTGAACCGGCGCGGCCGAGCCGGACCGAACGTCGTGCCCCGACGCCGGGAGTACCTCCGACGACGATCCACGGATCCGGGGGCGGAGCGTCGATCCGAGCCGCGGGCTAGAGGGGTTTGGTGCCGAGCAGCAGTCCCCGGCCGGTGCTCAGTCCCTGGGGAACGAACCGGGGGCGAAGCCCCGCCGACCGCATCGCCCCGAGCAGGTCCGCTCGGGAGACGAGGAGACCCCGGTCGACCTCCTCGAGATGCCGGATGCCGCGGTCCCGTTCGGCCACGAGATAGTGGTAGTGGACCAGGGATCGGTTCCCACGACGGGAGGAGAACGCCATGCGGGCCACGATCTCCTCGGGGCCGGTGTGGCTCACCAGGTGGATGTGGCCCGGCCGGAACGTCGTAGGGTCGATCCAAGGCTCCACGATCACCAGACCCCCGGGCTTGAGGTGGCGAGCGAAGTTGGAGAACGCCTGCCGTACCTCCGGGTACGAACGGAGGTGCCCGATCGCGCTGAACAGGCACGTGACGACATCGAACCGGTCGGCGAGGCGGAACGTGCGCATGTCGCCTCGCCGGAGCGCGGCCCCGGGGAGCCGCCGGCGGGCGAGGCGGAGCATCTCCCGGCTGCGGTCGACCCCGACGACCGCGTAGCTTCGGCGAAGGAATTCCAGATGCCGACCGGTCCCGCACGCGACGTCCAGCCACGACCGGCCCTTGGAGCGGCCGAACCGCCGGGCCAGCTGGACGAGCCGCCGGACCTCGGCGTCGTAGTCCTTGGCGGCGTAGAGCAGGTCGTAGTATCGGGCCATCCGGCCGAACATGAGATCGCGAGAGGTCGCCATGCCGCATCCCCCGGAGCGATGCGCCTCCGGACCGAGAAGGGTCTTAGCCTCCTCGGACGGAGCGCCCCGAACGAAGGGAGGGCGACGCCCGTCCTCGACGAACCGCCTCGGGACGGTCCGGCGCCCGCCGCGTGGCCTCCCCACGGCGACCTCCCCGTGGACGCCGCCGCTAGGGACGGCTCAAACCCCGAGCCGGTTCCGGACAAGAACCACCGTCACGCGGTGAGGCTGGTGCTCGCCGAAGACGATCAGGAGCTTGTTGACGCGGCTTCCGCCGCCGCCGAGCCGGCGGACCCGGGCGTCCTCCCGGGGCAGCGCGAACCGCCGGATCCGGCGGAGGCCCTCCGAGAGGTCCCGAACGATCTTCTGCGCGCCGACGACCCAGATCACCCGCGCGGCCCCGTATCCGTACGGGCCCAGCTGGCTGCCGGTCCCCGAGGCGACCAGGGTCTCGCCCCGTTCCGTTACCGCCTGGACGCTCCCGATCACGACCTCTGGAGCGGCGCCCCGGCGTCGCTTGTCGTCCCGGCGACCCGCGCGCGCCAGCCGGTCGAGCTCGGGACGGAGCCGCCGGTAGGGGACCGGCGGGGTGCCGTCGCCGACTAGCCCGATCTCCCGCAGCGTCTCGGAGTTCACTTCCAGGACCTTGTCGGAAGGGCCGAGGTGTCGGAGCACGGCGGTACGGGCGTCCGCGGCGCCGTCGACGACCTCGACGTCGATGCCGCGGCGGCGAAGCGCACGCGCCACCGCCGCGATCCTCGCCGGGGAGGCCACGGCCTCGAAGCGGGCCGGTCGCGATCCCGCTCGGCGGCGGGCCCGGGGGGTCCGGGACGTCGGGCGCGAGCTCCGATCGGCCACGACCCTAGGGCGCCCGAGACCCGAGAGGACGGATGACGTCCTCCCCGAACCGCTCCATCTCCTCGCGTTGCGGGCTGAACTGGAGGAGGAGAAGGTCGACCCCGGCGGCCCGGAATCTCGCGATCTGCTCGCGGAGGCGTTCGGGCGTGCCCACGAGACCGGAGCGCAGGCCGCGGTTCGAGACGGAGTACTCCTCGATCGACATCGACCGTTCGAGCTGCGTCCCGGCGAGCCACTGCTGATAGTTCGCGAACCCCGCCGCATGGGCTCGCACGTCCGTGATCCGGCGGACCTCCTCGGCCGCTTCCGCCTCGGAGTCCCGCACGCACGCGTAGCCGGCGACGCCGAACTGGAGGGGCGGGAGCCCCAGGGCCGCGCGCCGCGCCGTCATGTCGCGGACCTTCTCGGCGACGCGCTCGGGAGGATCCCCGTGCATCACGTAGGCGTCGCACTTCGCCGCGATCAGGGACTTCGCCGCCTCCGACTCGCCCCCCGCGTAGATCGGGGGCCGCGGTCGGCGTACGGGCTTCGGCTCGAGCACGGTGTTCTCCGCGCGGTAGTACTGACCCGAGTAGGAGAACGAAGGCCTCGACCAGACCCCGTCCACGACGTCCAGCCACTCCGACGTGCGTGCGTACCGCGCATCGTGGGCGTCGAACGGTACGCCGTACATCCGCGCCTCCTCCTCCCACCAGGACGCGACGACGTTCAGGGCGAGGCGCCCGTCGCTGATGTGGTCGATGTTCGCGGCCTGCTTGGCGAGCAGGGTCGGCAGGTGGAAGGTCGGCCGTACCGCCACCATCAGCTCGAGACGACGCGTCACGGCCGCGAGGGCCGCCGCGGTCGACCAGGCGTCGAGCGCGGGGGCACGGACCCCCTTGATGTCGTTCAGGTTGAGCTCGGCGATCAGCGTGAGGTCGTAGCCGAGCTGCTCGCTGCGAACGGCGAGGTCGCGGACGTACGGCCAGCTCGCCGACATCCGTTCGTCCTCCACGTTCCGGAGCCAGCCGCCGAAGACCGGCATCCAGTAGCCGAAGCGGATCCCCGGGCGCTCATCGCCGGGCAACGTCGATCGTCTCCTCGAGGAAGTCGACGAGCCGGACGAACGGGTCGAAGCCGACGACCGTCCGGGCGTCGGCGACGAAGTTCGAGAGCGCGTTCACGTCGTAGTAGTAGACCTGGCCGTCCCGGTCGTCGACGAGATACTCGATCCCACCGACGTCGATCCCGGCCCCCCGGGCGATCGCCTCGACGGCCCGGACGACCTCCACGGGCGGCTGGTACCCCTCGACGCGGAGACCGGCCTTGCTCGCCTCCACGACGCAACCGGGGGCCGTGAGGTCCTGGCCGCTGGTCGTTTGGCAGATGTCGGCCGGACAGAGGTCGAACGTCTGGCCGGTCAGGTGGACGCGGATCCCGTAGAGATACCGGCCGTTCAGGGTCTCGACCCGCGTGATGAACCCCCCGCGCGCCGGGATGAACTCCTGCAGCACCCCGACGTGGTCGAACCCGAGGGCCAGCTGGTGGCCGTCGACGGCCCGCTGGAGGTCCTCCGGACGATCGAAGCGGACCACGCCGGCACCGCTCCCCCCGATGTTCGGCTTCAACAGGACCGGGTACCGTAGGCCCCGGGCCGCGGGCAGGGCCTGTTCGGGAGCGTGGATCACCCGGCTCTTCGGGAACGGCAGCTCGAGCGACTGGAGGAGCGACAGCTGGAGCGCCTTCGACAGCTCGTGGCGGAACGCCTTCGAGCCGTTGATCACCCGCGTTCCGAGCGCCTCGACGTGCGAGAGGTAGCTCAACGTGTAGAACAGACCGCTCCCGTGCTCCCGGCGCCACGCCGAGGGACTCATCCGGTTGAACAGCACCGGCCAAGAGCGAACCCGGCTGTCGAGGTCGAAGAAGTGCTCGGGAGCGTGCAGCTTCTCGTAGGGGGTGCCCCGGCGGTCGAGCTCGGCGAAGACCTTCTCGAACCAGGCCGGATGCTCGTAGAGGATAGCGAGGTCGGCCGACCGCCGGGTCGTCTGGACGGGCGAGCGGGTCCGGATCGCGTCCTTGACGGCACTCATGGCCGACCCGTCGCACCCCTCGCGACGGGCGCGGGGGCACGACCTCGGTACACCGGCTCAACTTGAGCGAGCGCCATAAAGGTGGCGGCCGCCGTGCTCACGGAGGTCGCTCGGCCGCCTCGCCGGCCGGATCCCCGGAGGCCCGGAGCTACGCGGCCGACGGACCCGGACCGGCTCCGCGAGCCGTTCCCGGCTCGAGTCGATCGCCGGAGCGCGCGGGAGTCCTACGGCGACGCGGTCTCGGCCTGCACGCGGTCGGGTCCCGACCGCAGCAGCTGAAGGGCGACGACGAACATCCAGAGCAGCACGCTCCCGAGGAAGACCCTCTCCAGCAGGCCGAACAGCGCGTGTTCGACCCTCGGGATCCCCGTCCCCACGAACAGGACGATCAGGGCCACCGCGCTCAGCCAGGCGATCGGCCTAGCGTAGGGAGCCACCGAACGCCACCGCCCGTCGTGGCCCATCGCGCGGGACACGCCTACGACCCCGACCGCGGCGAACAGGAACGCCAAGAACGCCGTCACGAGGTGCACCGTCCCGTGCACCGTCGCCGGACCCGAAACGTCGGTGGGACTGACGGCAAGGACGAACGCCCCGACCGCCCAGGCGCCGAGGAGCGCTAGGCTGACCTTCGGCAGCGTCGGGCGGCTCGGCCAGGCCCGATAGAGGCCGAACACGAGGGCGAGGGACAAGACGCCACGGACCACGAAGTTGAGGTCCATCACCCAGCCGTAGGGGCCGACGCCCAGGTCGCTCTCGGCCTGACTGATCGGGCTGTAGTGCGGCGGCAGGAGCTGGGCTACGATGTCGAGCGCTACGTACGCGGCCACCCCGACCAGAGTGGTCGTGAACGCCCAGCGAACCCCGGAGGGCCACGTCGCGGCGGAGCGGGCCGTTGTCTCCACCTTCGCGAACCTCGCCGTTCGCCTGTTCCCCGCGAATAAAACGGCGACCCGGGTAGTTCTGGCGCCTCAGCTCCGGCGAAGTCGTCGCGAGCCGATCTGACGGTGGCCCAACGGAGGGAAGCGGTCCGACATCTCGGCCCGGATCCATCCGAGGAGGCGCTGCCGCGCGAAGAATCCCCCAGCGGGAATCAGGGGGTCCGCGCCGGTCACGCCCGGCAGGGACCGAAGCTGGAGCTCCAGCCTCCGGGCGTCGAAGTACGTCTCGGCGCTCCCGAGCAGGAACACCCCACGGGGATCCTGCGTCCAGTGAGGACGGTCCCATAGCCGGGGGAGCTCCACGGCCTTCGCGTCGAACGACTCGTCCACTTTGAGCCAGATCCCATACGTCGCGAGCCCGGCCTCACGCTCCAGGTTCAGGATCATGGCGCACCGCAGCGCCCCGGCCGCCTCCAGCTTCGCTTGATGGCTCCGGAACGTCCGCGCCGACACGCTCGCCCGATGCGCCTTGACCACGTACGGCACGCGCGGGGCCGCGACCACCGCCTCCAAGACCCTCCAATCGATACGGGAGAGACCGTCGGCTCGAAGCGAAGGGACGGGTTCTGGCTCCCCCCGGAGGGCCCCGAGCGGGCGGCCGAGGAGTCGGGTGAGACGGGGATCGGCGGGCGCGTCGGGGTCCTTCGTGAAGCGGACCGCTCGATGGAACGACGGTCGGAAGCTCATCACGTAGGCCAGGTCCTCGACCTCGGCCAGCTGGGAGGTGGGGAGCTCGGTCCAGTCCTTTCCCGCGTACCTCCACGCCACCGCGTGGCGACCCAGGAGCTCGGCCGCGGGGTGGAGACCATAGTCGGTGAGGACCCTCCGCGCCTCCATCCTCCGACGTCGGAGGCGAACCGCCTTGCCGGTGAGCCCAACCTCTCGTCCCAGGGTCGCGTCGGTGAGAAACGGGTCCGACACCAGCCGGGAGAAGATGGCGAGGTCGGTCCCGTCCATCTCCGGGAGGAGTCGGACGGACGATTTGAGGAATCAAGGTCCCCGACGACTTATGTGCCTCCTCGAGCGGTCGAGCACGAGCCTCGCGTTCGCGAGCCCCATCGATGCCCGAGTCGAAGGCGTCCGTCACGCGGCCGGCGTTCGCCGATCCGCAGGTCAATCTCTACGCGCAGGACGTCGATGAGTCGATCCGGTTCTATCGCGAGACCTTGGGATTCGCCGAGACGTTTCGGATCCCGAAGGAGGGCCTACCGGACCACGTGGAACTGCGGCTCGGAGCCTTCCGCCTCGGCGTTGCCTCCTGGCAGGCCGTGCGACGACATCACGGCCTACGGACGGGCCGTGGGCCGCCTCACGGGGAGGTCGTCCTCTTCACGGACGACGTCGACGGAGCGTTCGGTTGGGCCGCCTCCCACGGTGCTCCCCCGCTGAGCCGGCCCCACGACTTCAACGGCTACCTGCACCGGGCGGTCGTCGCGGACCCGGACGGCAATCCCGTGGTCTTCATCTCTCGTCTCCCGGTCACGACCCGGGCCGACGCCGCCCGGCGGCCGAGCTTCACGAACCATCTGTTCAACCTGTACTCGGGCCACCTCGACCGATCCCTCCGGTTCTACCGGGACCTCGTGGGATTCGTCGAGACCTTCCGGTCGCCTCCCGAGGGATCACCGGACCACGTGGAGATGGAGCTGGGTCCGCTGAACCTGGGGGTGTCGACGCTGGACGCCCTCGCACGGCATCACGGGCTCACCGGCGGGGGCGGGCCTCCGCGCGGCGAGGTCGTGCTCTTCGTCCGCGAGGTGGACCCGGCCCTTGCCTGGCTGAGCGCGCAGGGTGTCGAGACGCTGAGCGCTCCGCACGATTTTGCCGGCGCGTTGCGGGGAGCGTGGGTCGCGGACCCCGACGGGAACCCCGTCCAGCTGGTGGCTCGCTCGTCGGGCCGCTGACGACGGGCCCGGCCCCCGTCGTCGTGGTTGCCGCCGCCCGTGCTACTACGGGGCCATGCCGTCGTGCGGGGTGGACCTCCGATCGGACGCGTCAGGGCCGACACAGACCCCGACTCCCTAAGGGGGAATCAGCCACTGGAGGGACTTGAACCCCCGACCTGCTGATTACGAATCAGCCGCTCTGCCGACTGAGCTACAGTGGCGTGCGTCAGCGCCGGCGCCCGGTTTCGCTTAAGCTTGGCTTAGGCCCCGAGCGTGCTCGTCCCGACCGTCGGGCTACCGAGGACGCCTCGGGGTGGCCGCTCTAGATTTCTCCTTCGGTCCGAGCGGAGCACCAACGGATCGACCGCGAGCCATGACCGTCCAGGCTAGCGCTGTGGGGCCGCCACGCCGTGGCTGTTCAGGCGCAGCGAGTGGCGGGGAGCCGGGGCGTTCGCGGGGCCAAGGTGCGTTCGCCGCTTTGCCGTCGAACGGTCCCCGGCCGCGTCGCCCGGACCCGGACGAACGCTGCCGATCCGGACCTGGACGAAGACGCGCCTCGGCGGGCCCGCTGGGGGCGCTGAGGAACCCCCGCACCGGCCGTGGTCCGGCCACCTCGTTTTGTAGTCCGTCGAGGCTCCACGGAGGATGATCCTCCCGGGGCTCGTCTCCGTAGCCTTCTACCGGCGTCGGCCCACCGCGGGGCAGATCGCCCTAGGTCTCGCGTTCACCGCCGCGCTCTCCGGCGCGCTCGGCTATTGGCAGGACGCCGGCAGATCGTTCGTCTGGGACAATGTGGTGCTCGCGATCGTCGGGGGTGTCGTCCTGTACGTCGCGATCCTCGCCTACCTCGTCTACGTCTACCTTCCCAAGCGGGCGAGGGCCGCGGGCGCCGGAGCGCCTCCGTCCTCTCCCCCGGCATCGTGAGCCGCCGCTGCGCGCGAGGGGTCAAGCGGCGCGCCGACGCGAGGGCCCCCGCAGGCCTCGGACGGGGTCCTCCGGCTCCTCTCCCCTTCGCTAGTGCCCCGTAACGTCTCGCGCGTCGGGCTCGCTACGGGACCGGCTCCGGACTCGGCGCGTGGGGTCGTAGGAGCCGCAGGCGCTCGGGCGCGCCCAGCTCCTCCAGATACCGCCCGACCGCCGACGGCACGAGGTCGGAGATCCCCTGTCCGTGGGCGAGCCGTTCCCGGATCCGGACCCCCTCGAAGCGCTCGCGCTCGACGAGCGGCGGGGACGTCGTGGCATACCCGGCTCGGGCGAAGAGCATCAAGGTCAGCGGATTGTGGGAGTAGACCCGGTCGAACGGAGGCAGGAGCCCCTCCAGGTAGCGGACCCAGAGGGCGTGGCGCGAGATGTCCGCGACGGGCACGACGTCGACCCCACGGAGGCGGGCCTCCTCCAGCGCCCGGGCGATCATCTCGAACCGTTCGCCGGCCGTGAACGGGTTCGCCCAGGTGAACGACTCCTCGGCGCTGCCGATGGCGACGAGCAGGCGCCGCTCGGGCGACTCGGTCAGCACCTGCCGGACTAGGGCCAGGTGGCCGAGATGGAACGGCTGGAACCGGCCGACGAACAGTCCCCGCACGCCGGCGGCGACATCATTCGGGGCTCAAATCCTCCACGTCGTCCAGGAACTCGTCGATGTGCGGGCACCGCGCCGTCAGATAGTGGCGGCAGTGCTCGCAGTAGCGGTCGTTCCAGGCCGGCTGCAGCTGCCGGTTGAACTCGTAGCACTCCCGGTCGAAGAACCGGGTCTCCTCCGGCTCCTCCGGGGGCCGCGCGATCGTACGGGGGCCGGCCGGCACGTGGCTGGGCGGACGGGTCGGGCCCTTCACGAACCGGCGGGGCGGGCCGGGGCGGTCGTCCCGACGGCCGGGCCCTCCTCCCCGTTGCGGCTCGTGGCATGGACCATCGCCGCGAGCCGCCCGAGGAGCGTCTCCTTCTGCGCGCCCTGGCCGACGAGGGCGTACTTCAGCACGTCGCGGAGCGTACGGACCGGGATCACCTCGACGACGCCGCGGTAGCGGGTCTCCAGGACCAGGTCCTCGAGGTTGTCCTCGGGGACGAGCACGCGCTTGATCCCGGAGTCCGCGGCCGCCTCCACCTTCGCCGTGACGCCTCCGACCGGCAGCACCTGGCCGCGGACGCTGAGCGAGCCCGTCATCGCGACCCCCTGGTCGACGGGCATCCCCTCGAGGGCGCTGATCACGGCCGTCGCGATGGAGACCGAGGCGCTGTCGCCCTCGACCCCGTCCGACGTGCCGACGAACTGGATGTGGATGTCGTAGCGGGAGATGTCCTCGCCCGTGTACTTCTTGATCAGGGCGCTGACGTTCTGGACCGCCTCCTTGGCGATGTCGCCGAGCTTGCCGGTCGCGACGACGACCCCGCCGTCGCGGGTCTGGGCCGGGGTCACTTCCGCCACGATCGGCAGCACGATCCCGGAGAACTCGCTCATCCCGGTCTGGGCGTTGATGGCGGCGAGGCCGTTGACGACCCCGACGGCGGCGCCCTCGGTGGAGAACATCCGGTACTCCTTGCGGCGCTCGATGTAGCGGTCGGCGATCTGCTGCTCGAGGGAGCGGCTGGCCCGCTTGGCCTTCACCACGTGCTCCGGGTGGACGACCGAGGCGTTCTCCGAGAGGGCGATGTCGCCGGCGACCCG
>JASIDM010000124.1 GCA_030044695.1 Thermoplasmata archaeon | reverse complement strand
CCGTTCGTCCGCGGGGACGTCTTCGTGATCCCGGGGGTGTTCCTGATGGGCGGCTCGCTGCCGTTCATGGTCGTCTCGACCCAGCCGAAGGGGATCGTCCAGGTCGCCCCGTCGTCCCTCATCACGATCCGCGAGGACACCGTCAGCGAGGCCGAGGTCGCCGCCCCGCGGGTCTCCTACGAGGACATCGGCGGGCTGCAGGAGAAGCTCGGCCGGGTGCGGGAGATGATCGAGCTCCCCCTGAAGCACCCGGAGCTGTTCGACCGCCTCGCCATCACGCCGCCCAAGGGGGTCCTGCTGTACGGGCCGCCCGGGACCGGCAAGACCCTGATCGCCAAGGCGGTCGCCAACGAGGCCGGGGCCCACTTCCTCGGGATCCAGGGCCCGGAGATCATCTCGAAGTACTACGGGGAGAGCGAGAAGGAGCTCCGCGAGAAGTTCGAGGAGGCCGAGAAGAACGCCCCCAGCGTGATCTTCATCGACGAGCTCGACTCCATCGCGCCCCGCCGGGACGAGGTCGTCGGCGAGGTCGAGCGTCGGGTCGTCGCCCAGCTGCTGACGCTGATGGACGGCCTCTCCGGCCGGGGGAACGTCATCGTCATCGCGGCGACGAACCGCGAGGAGGCGATCGACCCCGCGCTGCGTCGGCCGGGCCGGTTCGACCGGGAGATCGAGATCGGGGTCCCGACCCAGGAGGGCCGGCTCGAGATCCTCCAGATCCACACCCGCGGCATGCCGATCGAGGGCAGCGAGAAGGAGCGCGACCGGATCCTGAAGGAGCTCGCCGCCCAGTGCCACGGGTTCGTGGGCGCCGACCTCTCGTCGCTCGCCCGCGAGGCGGCGATGCGGGCGCTGCGCCGCTACCTGCCCGAGATCGACTTCGACCACCCCATCCCGATCTCCCTCCTGGAGCGGATGAAGGTCACCGAGGCGGACTTCCGCGAGGCCCTCAAGCAGATCGAGCCGTCGAGCCTGCGCGATGTCGCCGTCGAGGTCCCGACGACGCGCTGGGGCGAGGTCGGCGGCGTCGAGCGCGTCCGCCGGGTCCTGGAGGAGTCCGTCGAGCTGCCGTTCAAGAACCCGCAGGCCTACCGCCACATCGGGATCGATCCGCCGCGCGGGGTCCTGCTGTACGGGCCCCCCGGGGTCGGCAAGACCCTGCTCGCCAAGGCCGTCGCGACCGAGAGCCAGGCGAACTTCATCTCGGTGAAGGGCCCCGAGGTGATGAGCAAGTGGGTCGGCGAGAGCGAGAAGGCGATCCGGATGATCTTCAAGAAGGCCCGTCAGGCGTCGCCGTCGATCGTCTTCATCGACGAGATCGACTCGATCGCCCCCCGCCGCGGTCTCCAGACGTCGAGCGGGGTCACCGAGCGGATCGTCAACCAGCTGCTCACGTCGATCGACGGGCTGGAGACCCTGGAGCGGGTCCTCGTGATCGCCGCGACGAACCGGCCGGACATCGTCGACGAGGCCCTCTTGAGGACCGGCCGGTTCGACCGGCTCCTGTACGTGGAGCCCCCGAACGCCTCGGGCCGGCTGGAGATCCTCAACGTCCACACGGCGCGGATGCCGCTCGCCGACGACGTCGATCTCGCCCAGATCGCGGCCCGGACCGAAGGGTTCGTGGGGAGCGACCTCGCGGCCCTGTGCCGAGAGGCCGGGCTCGCCGCGATCCGCGAGAACGTCAAGGCGAGCCGGGTCACCCGGGCGCACTTCGAGTCGGCCCTGCACCAGGTCCACCCGTCGGCCGATCCGGAGTCGCTGAAGTTCTACGAAGAGTTCGAAAAGCACCTCGCGCGGGAACGGACCGCCCGCCGCCGCGAGGAACCGGTCGAGGCGATCTACCGCTAGGGCGGACCCCCGTCCCCGGCGGCGCCCGGGCCGATTTTCTGGAGAAACCGCTAAGTAATGGGGCCAAGATGCGCGCGCCGCCCTCGGAGACGAGGGAGACCGAACGGGAGTAGTGAGATCGTTGGCACGTCCCCTGTACCGCGCGGCGTCGTGGGTGCTCGTGGTCGTCCTGATGGCGAGCTCGTTGGCTGCGATCCTTGGGACCGCGGCGGCCGCCTCGACGACCTACGCGCTGACCGGATTTGTTGACCAGCCTGGAGCGGGGAGCCCCGCGCCGGTGCCGGCCGGCGTCACGGTCGACCTCACCGCCCGGGCCAGCGGGCAGGTCTACACGACCACCACCAGCGGTGCCGGCGGGGAGTTCACCTTCACGTCGACGTCGACCTCCGGGGCGCTCGGACCCGGCTACTGGGGCCTCTCGGTCCCGGCGGTCGCCAACGAGAGCCTCAGCGGCTGTCGGCCGTACCGCTGCGCGGTGCTGCCGGAGCAGCAGACGCCGGTCTACCGGTACTACAACAGTACCGTCCTGACGAACTCGACGTACGCCCAGCTGATCTCCAACATCTCGGTCCTGCCGTACAACGCCACCCTGAACGGGACCGTCCGCCAGGGGAACGGGAGCGTGCCGGGCGCGACGGTCGAACTGCTCGCCCCGGACTACGCGGGCCTCGTCCTGGACGCCAACGTCTCCAACGCGACGGGCTACTACAACATCACGGTGCCGTTCGGCTCGTGGGTCCTGCAGGTCACGCACACCTCGGGCTCGAGCCTCTACACCAACACGACGCCGGTGACGATCTCGTCGACCCGGCCGCCGCACGTGAACCCGGTCCTGACCTCCTACGCCGTCTCGGGCCGGATCTACTCGTCGGTGACCCACGCCTACGTGACGACGCCGGGCAACGCGACGCTCTACGACCCGGCGACGCACTACCTGTACAGCGACGTCACCTCGCCGGGCGGCTACTACGCCTTCCCGTCGTACCCCGCGAACTTCACCCACGGCAGCCAGACGCTGGACGTCGTGATCGCGCCGGTCGGCTTCGAACCGACGTGGTACTCCTTCACCGTGAACAGCACGCCCTCGCCGTACGTCCGCAGCGTGACGGTGACGCCGTCCCCGGCGTCGACGATCGGCTACGTCGACACCCAGCTCAACTTCGCGACGGTCAGCCCGACCACGGGGTCGGGGACGCTGTACGTGAACACGAGCGCCCGCCTCGGCAACGACTCGGTCGTGCCCGGCCTCCCCAACGGGAGCGTCGGTCAGTTGTGGGCCCAGCTGGGCCTGGACTACAACCACTCGCTGACGTACCCGGCGTCGCAGAACTCGGCCCTGCAGACCTGGATCGGCTCGCAGGGGCCGTTCTTCCCGCCGTCGCAGGCCGGCGCGACGATCGGCGGGATCAACTTCGTGGCCCCGACCGGGGCCCAGGCGCTCACGAGCTTCAGCTCCGGATGCACGTCCGGAACGTGCGGCCTCGCCAGCTCCTCCGCGATCACCTACGCCTGGCAGGACAGCTACGCCCTCAACGGCACGATCACGAAGAACGCCTCCTCCTACGTGATCGCCTTCAAGTTCGCCCACCCGTCGACGAGCGCGGACGTCTTCAACTACACGATCTTCCTGCCGAAGAACTACTCGCTCTACGCCGACACCCAGGCCCCGACGTCGACGAACCTCGTCGGCAAGGGCCCGGAGGGGGACTGGACGAACTTCACCCTGGAGTCGACGTACAGCTCCACCCCGTACGGCTCGGCGTCGTTCACGATCGTCCGCCAGGCGTCGTTCACGGCGAACGTCGCCGCGAGCTCCACGAACTACACGTTCTCGAGCCGGAACGTCGCCAACGCGACCCACTACAACTACACGGTCGTCCTGGGCGTCGGCGAGAACGTGACGTTCAGCGCCTCTCCCTCGGTGTACCCCGCCGGCCAGAACGGCACGATCTTCCGCTGGAACTTCGGTGACGGCACCCCGGACGTGAACCGCACGTACAACGAGTCGGTCTACCACACCTACACGCGGGACAGCCCGACGGGGAGCTACTTCTTCGGCACCCTCGCGATCGTCAGCTCCTCCGGCGCGACGAACTCGACGACGTTCAACGTCTCCGTGGTCTCGAGCTCCCCGACGGCCGGGATCGTCTCGAACGCCAGCAAGGGCTCGAACGAGACCGTCGGGAGCACGCATTTCCTGTACATCAACTGGTCCACGGTGCTCCAGTTCAACGCGACGGGGAGCGTGATCCCGAAGCCGAACAATCTCTCCAGCGCGGTCTACACGATCACCGCGCGAGGGTTCTCGCAGACGGAGAACTACTCCGCCTCGGCCGGGGCGAACCCCTACTCGAACTACACGTTCGCCTTCGGGACGAACACCACGAACAACGTCACCGGCCCCGGTCACGGCGTGTACATCAACCTCTCGACGGTGAAGTTCGGCGTCCTCCCCTCCGGCGTGAAGGGCTGGGGCTGGATCTACAACCTCACCCTGCAGGTCTGGACGTTCGACGGCACGACGTCGACGACGACGCTCACCATCCTGGTGAACGACACCGAGCCGCCGGTCCCCCAGATCACGCTGCTGACCCAGGGGAACGCCCCGATCACCAGCGGGAGCATCGTCGAGGGGCCGAACCACTACGCCGTGGTGCGACTCGACGCGAACCTCTCGGTGGACCTCGGCAACGGATCGATCGTGAAGTACGTCTGGTGGGTGAACAACACCAACACGACGACCTTCACGAACCTCACCTGGAAGAACAGCTCGCTCCGCACCGATGGCTCCTTCCCGACCTTGAAGCTCCCGCCGGAGACGACGGTCTACCACATCCGGGTCTTCGAGACGGACAAGAACGGCAACACGGCGAACACCTCGGTCGCGCTGACCGTCGCCGAGAACACGACCTTGCGACCCGTGATGGAGGCGAACAATCTCACCGGTCCCTCGACGGTGAACGCCGGTACCAGCTACACCTGGTGGGTGAACGTCACGGTCGGCGGCGGCACGAAGGCCGTCGCGGACGACATCACGGTCTGGTTCTACCTGCTGTCGCCCAGCGGCACGGGCTCGCGCCAGTACATCGGCGGGTCGCCGGGGTCGGTGACGTACTACGGCTACTCCAACACGAGCAAGAACGCGACGGTGAACTCAACGGAGCTGAGCCACGGTAGCGTGTCGGCCCTGAAGTACGGCTACTCGGTCCGGGCCTACTTCACCTGGACGCCGAGCAAGTCCGGTTCGTTCATCCTGTACGCCTACGCGACGGCGACGAACCAGTTCGTCAACAACAGCACCGTGAGCATCACCTCGGTGCCGATCACCGTGCACCCCAACCCGACGACCGAGCTGATCGAGTACGGGGGGATCGCGGCCGGGGTCGTGGTCGTCATCCTCGCCCTGGTGCTGTTCTACCGCCGCCGCGGGCGCGCCCGGCGTCCTGGAACCTCCAAGCCGTCCTCGGGCCGCAGCGGCCTCGAGCGGGGACGCGACGCGGACGACGACGAATAGACGGACCCAACCCCTTCGCCGGGCCCGGCAGGACCCCTGCCGGGTTCGGCGGACTTCATCGCCGGGCCGTCGGTCGCTCCGCCGCGGCTCGGTCCGGTCGCCGTAGGCGCAGCGCCGTCCGCCCGAGAGGGAGCGTCTCGGCCAAACCCCCCGGCCGACGGACCCGTCCGGGCCGCGGCCGCCGGCGGTCAGGATCTAGCCGTACGGGCCGACCTCGTCCAGGAGATCGACGTGGGTCAGGAGCATCCGGCGGCAGCAGTACCGCTCGAGGCCGAGCGCATCGAACACCTGGCCGGCCGGCTCGCCGCGCATCGTGCGCTCGCGGTACTCGTCCCAGTACTGGCCGATCACGGCCCCGCAGGTGAAGCAGCGGACCGGTACCATCATCGTCACGGTCGCCCACCTCCT
This sequence comes from Thermoplasmata archaeon, assembly GCA_030044695.1. Taxonomy (GTDB): domain Archaea; phylum Thermoplasmatota; class Thermoplasmata; order Lutacidiplasmatales; family UBA184; genus Lutacidiplasma. The sequence continues at coordinate 2,614 of JASIDM010000124.1, read as the reverse complement.
AACGGTACGACTTCTGCCGGCGCGCTCGGGCGCCGCGGCCGCCCGGCCGCTTCGGGAGCTTGCGGCGGGGGTCGTTGACGAGCAGCGTGCGGTCGTAGTGCCGGAACGAGGCGCGCAGGGCGTCGTCCTTCAGCCAGGCGACGAGGCCGCGGGCGACCGCGGTCCGGGCCGCGGAGGCCTGGCCGATGATCCCACCGCCGCGCGTGCGGACCGTGATGTTCACGCCCCGGACCCGGTCGCCGACCATCAGGAGCGGCTCCTGGACCTTCTGGCGGACGATCTCGGGCTCGACAAGCTCCAGCGGCACCCCGTTGTACCGCAGGATCCCCTGGCCCTTGCGCACCGTCGCCCGGGCGATGGCGGCCTTGCGCTTGCCCGTGGTCAGGACGATCGGAGGGGCCTTCACACGTGGGCTCCGAGAAGTCGGGTGATCTCCGCGAGCGTCAGCGGGGCGCGCAGCGCCGGCCGGGCCTTCGCCTCGTCGATCGTGGTGCGCGGCGCGTCCCGCCAGGCCTCGGGGACGCCGATGTGGACCTCCAGGCGGCCGAACGCCGTCTTCCCCCGCGTCTTCAGGTGAGGCAGCATCCCCCGGACCGTCCGTCGGAAGATCCGGTCGGGGTAGCGGGGAAAGTGGGGGCCCGAGCGCACCGAGCCGCGCGCCCGCGCCGCGATGTACGTCGCGAGCACGTTCGACCGGGACCCCGTGACGACCGCCTGTTCGGCGTTGACGACCACGATCGTCTCGCCGGCGAGGAGCCGATGGGCGATCCGGCTCGCGGCGCGGCCGAGCACCAGACCGCTCGCGTCCACGACCGTCGGGGACGCTGCCGGGGGAGTTCGCGCCGCGTCAGGCAAGGAGGCGCACCCCCGTGCCGTCCGGATGGGAACGGATCAGGTCCCGTAGGGTGAGCGCCGCGCCACCGGCCGCCACGATCTTGCCGCGGGCACCCTCGGTGAAGCCGAACGCCCCGACGGTGAGCTGCTTGGCGAGCCGCCCCTCCCCGAGGAGCTTGCCCGCGATCGCGACGGTCTCGCCGGCCTCGGCGACGCGCTCCAGCTGGCCGACGTTCAGCGGCAGCACCTGATGGCGGGGGCGCTCGAGGCGGTCGGCGACCGACCTCCAGACGGGGGCCGCGTGCGCCTTGGCCGCCTTCCGCAGCTCGACGACGGTGCGGACGAGCTCCGGGTTCTCCTTGCGTCGGCGAACCGCCATAGAAGGGTCGGCTCGACCGCGGTTCGTGATATAAGCGTTTGCCGGGCCGACGCTCCGCCGGCGGGGCGGACGAGCCGTCGACCGTCTCCGCGCGACGACCGTGAGGACCGGTCGTTCTCCCCACCCCCGGGGACTTTAAGGGGGCGTCCGCCTGCGCCGCTCCGGGGTCGCGGGGACGGTGCCGACCGTGTTCGATCGCAGGTCATCGTGGGGCTGGGAGGACGTCGTCTGGCGCTCGATCCACCTTGTCTTCGTCGGGGCCCTCGTGTTCACGCTCGTCGTCGTCTTCGCCCTGGTCTGTCGCTGGTACCTCGGCCAGGAACGCAAGCGAGGCGGCGGACGGGTGCTCCTGAGCCCGACCGGCTACCCGATCTCGGCCGCCGCCGAGTGCTGACCGAACGACCTGCGACGACCCCGCGGCCACGCCCGCAGGTCTCTTATCGGCCCTAGAGCTCGGGCCGGGACCATGTCGGACGCCCGCCTACCGTGGAAGCTCATCACGGTCGTCGCGGCCGTCGCGACGGTCGCCCTGCTGGGAGGGTACGCGCTGGGCAGCGTGCTCACCGTCCATGCCTCGGTGACGCAGTCGTCGAACGTGATCACCGGTACCGAGGGTCCGGTGCAGAACTTCGAGATCGGCACGTCGGTCACCCTCGCCCCCGGGTTCAATCCGAGCGGAAGCTGCGCCAACAACGGCACCCTGTACGGCAATGCCTCCACGGCCCCGGCGAACCAGACGTTCACGGTGGCGCTGACCGGCGAGTGCCAGCCCTACGATTTCACCGAGAACTTCACCATCCCCACCTCGGGCACCCTCGAGGCCGCGGTCGACACGTTCCTCGTCTTCGCCATCTACCAGATCGGCGCGGGCATCTCGGGGGAGTCCAAGGACGTCGTGACGACCGTCCAGCACGCGGCGTCGTTCCTGCTCGGGGTCAACACCTCCGCCGGGACGGTCGGCGGCAGTTTCGTCACGATCTCGATCGACTTCGGCACGGCCGAGGTCCCGCAGGAGATCACGAACCTGCAGGTCCTGATCTCGGAGCAGCTCGCACCGTCCGGTCAGCTGCCCGGCGGCTGGAATCTCATCCCGACCTCCGACAGCTAGGACCCGGGACGACCGGCGAGAAGCGCCTCCTCTCGGGCCGATCTCTCTCGGTCGGCCCCCGGTGGGGTCCAACGCAGGTCCGGGGCCGACGTGGCCGGCCGTCCGCGCCGCCGGAGCGGTCGCCGGTTCCTGTTGCCGCCAACGATTAAATACGCAGCCCCGCCCTTGCCGCTCGGGGCCGAGCGATGCGCAAGTTCCTCACCGAGCTTCGGGGAAAGACCGTGATGACCGGGGACGGCCAGATCCTTGGGATGATCGACAACTTCGTGGTCGACACCGTGACGGGCGGGATC
>JASIDM010000123.1 GCA_030044695.1 Thermoplasmata archaeon | reverse complement strand
GCCGCGGTCCTGGTGCGGAGGCCGGGCGGCGGCGTCCCGGGCGTGATCGGCGCCGGCGCGGCGATCGCCGTGCCCGGCGTGCTGTTCCTCCTGTCGGTCACCGACGTCTACCCCGAGGCGGCGTACGTCGCGGCCGTGGCCGGGGGCGTCGGCGGGTTCGCCCTGGTCCTGGCCGCGGCGGACCTCGCGAGCCAGCGGACCGGCTCGACCGCGGCGGGGACCGGACCCTAGTTCCGCCCGACGGTTTCCGTCGGGACCGTGCGCCCGCGCGACGGTAGGGGGCGGCGGCCGGCGAACCCTCCCTCGAGGGTGTGGTAGAAGCCGATCTCCACCTCGTCGAGCTTCCAGCAGAGGAGCACGAGCTCCCCGTCCAGGAGCGCGTAGAAGTCGACGAGCCCGATCCCCAGCTGCTTCACCTCGATCCCCTCGCCCCGCAGCGACTCCACGGACTCATCGAGCCGCCGGGTGAGGTTCCGCCACTCCGCCTCCAGGCGTCCGTGGAGGCCGTGGTCCGGCTGGTCCCGCGAACCGAGCTCCTCGCCCCAGAAGCGCGCCAGGCGACCGAGCTCGCTGTGGACCTCGCCCAGGCGGGTCCCCCAACCCTGGAGCTGGGGAAGCAGCTCGCGCAGGCCGGCGAGCCGCGCGTTCGCCTCCTCGACGGTCCAGAGACGGGCCGGGGCGCCCAGCCCCGGAGGCGCGCGAGGCGCCCGGCTCCCGGTCATCATCCTCGCAAGGTCGGACCGGTATTTACGTCCGCGAACGAACGTTCCGGGCTCCCGTGTCGTTCCGAACGGGGCGAACCGACGGCGGGCGGCACCTCGCGCGCCAACCGTTAAGGGCTTGGCCCGGCTCGCTCGCGCGATCCCGTGCAGGCCGTCGTCAAGACCCGAAGAGGGCCCGGCGGGGAGGTCAAGACCGTCCCCACACCGGTCCCCGGGGACGACGAGGTCCTGGTCCGGGTCCGGGCCTCCTCCGTCTGCGGGACCGACGTCCACCTCTGGGTCTGGAACCCGTGGGCCGAGGCGAGGGTGCGCAAGATCCCGCTGGTCCTCGGGCACGAGCTGAGCGGCGAGGTCGTCCAGGTCGGACGGGCCGTGACGAGCCTCGCGGTCGGCGACCACGTCTCCGCCGAGACCCACATCGTCGACGGGACCTGCTACCAGTGCCGGACGGGCCGGATGCACATCTGCGAGAACGTCCAGGTGCTCGGCGTCGACCACGATGGCGTCTTCGCGGAGTTCGCCGTCCTCCCCGAACGGAACGCCTGGAAGAACGACCCGGCGCTCGCCCCCGAGATCGCCTCCGTCCAGGAGCCGCTCGGCAACGCCGTCCACTCCCTCCTCCCCGAGGAGACCGACGAGGACCTCGCCGGCCGACGGGTCCTCGTGACGGGCTGCGGGCCGATCGGGCTGATGGCGATCGCCGCCGCCAAGACGTTCGGCGCCGAGACGGTCGTCGCCACGGAGGTGAACCCGCTGCGCGCGGGTCTGGCCCGACGGATGGGCGCCGACGCGGTCCTGGACCCGACGGCGGGCGGGGCCCCGATCGCCGAGCGCGTGCGGGAGGCGAGCGGCGGTCGCGGCGTCGACGTCGCCCTGGAGATGAGCGGGCACCCGGCGTCGCTCCAGCTCGTCTTCGAGGCGCTCACCGCCGGGGGCCGCGTCTCGCTCCTCGGCCTCTTCGACCGGCCCGCGACGTTGGACGTCGACAACGCCCTCGTCCTCAAGGCGGCCCGGGTCCAGGGGATCTTCGGCCGCCGGATGTTCACGACCTGGTACCAGGTGAAGAGCCTGCTCGCCCGGCCGGCGTTCCGGGAGAAGGTCGCCGAGATCATCACCCACCGGGTGCCGATCCCCGAGGTCGGCCGGGCCATGGAGCTGATCGCGTCGATGCAGGCGGCGAAGGTCTCCCTCGAGGCGAAGTGGTGACCGCCCCCCGGTCCCCGACGGCGTTCCTCGCCGAGGAGGTCCGCGAGCTCGTCGCCGCCGACCTCGACTGGAAGCTGCGGGTCCTCGGCGGACCCAGCGAGCCGTCGTGCACGATCGACGGTCGCAAGGTGCTGATGCTCTGCTCGAACAACTACCTCGGCCTCTCCACCCACCCGAGGCTGAAGGCGGCCGCGATCGAGGCGGTCCGCACCCACGGAGCGGGCTCCGGGTCGGTGCGGTCGATCGCCGGCACGATGGACCTCCACGTCGAGCTGGAGCGGCGCCTCGCCCGGTTCAAGGAGGCCGACGCCTCCCTCGTCTACCAGACCGGCTTCGCGGCGAACGCCGGGCTCATCCCCCAGCTCGCGGGCGAGGGGGACCTGATCGTCAGCGACGAGCTGAACCACGGCAGCATCATCGACGGGGTCCGATTGGCCCGGGCCGAGCGCGCCGTCTACCACCACGCCGACCCGGACGACCTGGCCCGGGTCCTGAAGGAGGCGGAGCGCCACACGCCGGGGTACCGCCGGATCCTGGTGATCACCGACGGGGTCTTCTCCATGGACGGGGACATCGCGCCCCTCGATCGGATCGCGCCGCTCGCCGCCGAGCACGGGGCGATGCTCTACGTTGACGACGCCCACGGCGAGGGAGTGCTCGGCCGGGGCGGGCGCGGGATCGTCTCCCACTTCCGCCTCGACCGCGACGCCGTCCAGGTCGAGATGGGAACGTTCTCCAAGGCGTTCGGCGTCGTCGGCGGCCACGTCTCGGGCTCGGCCGAGCTCGTCCGGTTCGCCTACAACAAGTCGCGGACCTGGCTGCTCAGCGGCTCGCACCCGCCGGCCGTGGCGGCCGCCTGCACGGCGGCGATCGACGTCCTCGAGCAGGAGCCCCAGCACGTCGAGCGGCTCTGGACGCTCACCCGTCGGTTCCAGGAGGCGATGCGGGGCCACGGCTTCGACCTCGGCACGAGCGCCACGCCGATCGTCCCGGTCCTCGTCGGCGAGAGCTCGACGGCCAAGCGGCTCAGCCAGCGGCTGTTCGAGCTCGGGGTCTTCGCCCTGCCGATCGTCTTCCCGATGGTCGCCCGGGACAAGGCCCGGATCCGCACGATCATGAACGCGGCGCTCACCGACGAGCAGCTCGCCTTCGCGATCGACGCGTTCGCGAAGGCCGGCCGCGAGCTGGGGCTGATCTAGCGACGCCCACGCGC
>JASIDM010000122.1 GCA_030044695.1 Thermoplasmata archaeon | reverse complement strand
TCGTGGGGAGGGAAGCGACGGAGCTCCCCCTTGCGGAGGAGCAGCACGAACTCGCAGTCGAGCGTGACGTAGGCGTTCGGCGGCAGGAAGCCGGAGCCGAGGTAGGCGTTGGGCCGGTTCGTCGGCTTCTTCCACAGCAGGTACGGTAGCGGCCGGAAGCCGACGCGCTCCGCGGCCAGCAGGGTCGCGGCATGGTTCGGCCAGAGGCGGAAGCCGCGCTCGTCGCGCCGCAGGGCGTCGCCGATGACGACGGCGAGGAGCCCGCCGGGCACGAGCACCCGGTGACAGGCCCGCCAGGCGCCCTCGAGGACCCGGAGCATCGCCGGGTACCGGCCCGCGCCGAGCGCCCGGAACTGCTCGTCCCATTGGGCGACCATCGGGTACGGCGGGCTCGTCAGGACCAGGTGGACGGAGCCCGCCGCGACCCCGACGAGCCGGCGGGCGTCCCCGCGCAGGAGCCGCAGGGTCCCGACCGGCAGGGGGGCGTGCACCGGGGCCGAGCGAGGGGCGGACGGGTTATGAACGGCGCCCCTCTTTCTCCGAGGATGCGCCTCGACCGGCCGGTCCTGCAGGTGGCGCTCGACTTCGAGAACCTCTCCCGGGCGCTCGACGCCGCCCGCGAGGCCGTCGCGGGCGGGGCCGACTGGGTCGAGGCCGGCACGCCGCTCATCAAGAGCGAGGGGCTCGACGCCGTCCGCGAACTGAAGAAGGCGTGCCCCGGCCGCCGGATCGTCGCCGACATGAAGGTGATGGACACCGGGGCGTTCGAGGTGGAGATCGCCGCCAAAGCCGGCGCCGACCTCGTCACGGTCCTGGGCGCCGCGGACGACGGCACCATCGCGGAGGCGGTCCGCGGCGGGGAGCTGTACGGCGCCGAGGTCGTCGTCGACCTGCTCGGGGTCGCCGACCCCGTCGCGCGGGCGCGCCGGGTCGCGGAGCTCGGCGCGGCGGCGGTCTGCTGGCACGTCGGCATCGACATGCAGATGCAGGCGAGGACCCCGTTCGACGTCCTCGCCGAGCTGGCCCGGCAGGCCCCCGTTCCCGTCGCCGTCGCGGGGGGGCTGACCAGCGAGACCGTCGCCACCGCCACCCGGGCGGGGGCGCAGATCCTCATCGTCGGCGGGGCGATCACGAAGAGCCCGAAGATCGCCGACGCGACCCGCACGATCGCCCGCGCCATCGCCGAGCGCACCGAAGTGCCGAGCGAGCAGTTCCGACGCTACGGCGCCGGCGAGGTCCGCGAGGCGCTGCTCAAGGTCTCCACGCCGAACCTCTCCGACGCCATGCAGCGCCAGGGGGCGCTCCACGGGATCCTGCCGCGCCTCAAGGACCCGTCGATCCGCATCGCGGGGCCGGCGGTCACGGTCGTGACGAGGGACGGGGATTGGGCGAAGCCGGTCGAAGCGATCGACCGCGCCGGCCCGGGCGACGTCATCGTCGTCGACGCGGGCGGCGGCGAGACGGCGATCTGGGGGGAGCTCGCGAGCTGGTCGGCCCACGGGCGGGGCCTCGCCGGGGTCGTCGTCGACGGCGCGATCCGGGACCTCGACGCGATCCTGGAGCTCGGCTTCCCGGCGTTCAGCCGCCACGTGAGCTCCAACGCCGGGGAACCGAAGGGTCACGGCGAGATCGGCGTGGAGGTGACGGTCGGCGGTCAGCGGGTCCGCCCCGGCGACTGGGTCGTCGGCGATGCGAGCGGGCTCGTCGTCGTGCCGCGGGAGCGGGCCGCTGAGGTGGCGAACCGCGCCCTCGACGTCCTTGAGCACGAGAACCGGGTGCGCGAGGAGATCCGCCGGGGCTCGACGCTCGCCTCAGTCCAGAAGCTCGAGCGGTGGGAACGGGTCGGCTGAGCTCGACGCTCGGCCCGACACGACGTCTCCCAGCGCGGCGGCGACCCAGACCCGGGTCCACAGCCCCTGCCTCAGTCGGCGCGCGCAGGTCGCCTGATACCGGTTCGGGCCCCGCCAGTGGTCCGTCCAGCGGATCGAGGCGAACTCGACGTCCCAGAGGACCAGACCCCCCGGCTCGGCGAGCGGAAGGGTCAGGCGCTCCGCCCCGTCGATGGCCCGCTGCAGCCGAGGGAGGGTGAGCCGCCCGGCATCGACCTCCCGCAGCGCCCCGACGATCTTGCGGACCATCCCCCAGACGAACGACGGGGCGCGTACCTCGATGACTCGGCCCCCCGCGATCGACCGCACGGTGACCGCTTCCACCAGCCTTGGTTGAGGGGATTCTCCCGGGATCCCTCTCCCGAACGAACGGACGTCCACCGGACCCACGAACAGGGCTGCCGCCCCCGGCCAGCCCTGCGGCCGCAGGGCCGGGCCCGCGTCGAAGTAGCGATAGACCCGACGCTCGGCGTGGCGAACTCGGAATCCGGGAGGGACCTGGGTCGCCGCGGTGAAGAACACCTCGGGAGCGATCGCGTTCAGTCGATCCAACAACGAATCGGCCGACAGCTCCGAGCGGAGGGCCAGGGCATTGGCCCGGGCGCTGACCCCACGATCGGTCCGGCTCGCGACCTCGAGCTGGGCCGCCCCGGCGCTGGAGGTGATGCCGCGGGTCCTCAGCCCATCTCGCAGGACCCCTTCGACGGTCCGGCCGGCGGGCTGCCGGGCCCATCCGGAGAATCCGGAGCCGTCGTAGCCGAAGCGCACGAGCCAGCGGGTCGTGGCCGGGCGAAACGGTCCTTCGTAATCACGGCTGGGCGCCGCCCACGCCGGTCGACCGCCGACTGCGACGCCGTCACATTCGCAGAGCTATGAATTGGAATATAGTCTAAATTGGGCTTCTATATATTCCAATCCGGTCTCGCGCCGTCGGCAAACGTCCCGGTTCCGTCAGGGCCCGGGCCAGGCGCCGACACCAAGAGGGGGAAGAGATCGGATGAGCGGACAAAACCCAAGCGGATCGGGTTCGACGACGAGCCAGGGGTCGACGGGGGCCCCGCCCAGCGGGGTCTCCCTGTCGGACTCGACGCCGACGCGCAAGCGCGGACGCCAGTACAGCGCCGGCGCGGCGATCGGCATCGCGGTGCTGATGCTCGTGGTCGGGATCGGCGGGGGATACGCTCTCGGGGCGTACCTCACCAAGGTGAGCACGGCGACCGTCGACATCACGGAGACGGGTTCGACGCTCCTGGAGCCGCTGATCGACATCTGGGGGCCGAACTACACCGCCGACGTGAACTCCCACGTCCTCATCAGCCCGTCCGGCGGCGGCAGCGGCCAAGGCCGGAGCGAGGCCGAGGCGGGGACCATCGACATCGGCGCCTCGGACGCCTACGTGCTTCCGGGGCTGGGCGTCGCCGACATTCCGGTCGCGACCTCCTCGCAGCTCGTGATGTACAACCTCGGGACGAGCTTCGCGAAGGTCCACCTGAACCTGAACGGGTCGATCCTCGCGCAGATCTACGACGGGACGATCACCAAGTGGAACAACTGGGAGATCGCTGAGGCGAACCCCGGCGTGAGCCTCCCGTCCGCCACGATCACTCCGGTCGTTCGCTCCGACTCGAGCGGGGACACGTACATCTTCTCGGTGTACTGCGACCTGTCCTACCACGGCTGGCTCTACGGCAACTCGACCAGCGCCTTCGCGACGACCGCGCCGGCGAGCGGGTACGCCTCCGGCGACGGGAACGCGGGCATGGTCTCCGAGCTGACCAAGGTCGCGGACAGCATCGGCTACGTCGGCATCAGCTACATGGCCACCGCCGTCGGCGACGGCCTCGGCTACGCGGCGCTAGGCGACAACCTCGCCAATTCCGCCGCGGGCGGTAACGTGACCGCGACGCCGTCGGACGCGAAGAACTACATCAACTGGTCGGCCCAGAACGTGAGCGAGGACGCGAACCTCGGACTCCTGCAGTTGAACTACGCCACGGACGGGCTCGCCGTGAGCCTGATCCTCGGGGGGAGCCCGGCGGGGGCGGTCACCTGGTCGACGGGCGGCGGAGGCAGCAACCCCACGGTCGCCTACCCCGACCCGTACCCGATCGTGAACCTCGAGAACACGCTGCTCAAGCTCAGCCCGGCGAGCCCGTCCCATGAGGCGTACGTCGTGCAGTTCGAGCAGTGGGCGATCTCCTACGGCCAGAGCTCGACGTACCTGAACCAGGTCGGCTTCGTGGCGCTGACGCCGGAGCTTCAGGGCCTCGACGAGCAGGCCCTGGCGACGGTGACGATCTCCTCGTAGGGCTGCGGTTCCCGTGAGCTCGACGCCGGTCCCCGAAGGCATCGAGGGCCGGCAACCCCTTCCCGCCCCCATCTTGCCCCCGGGCCCTGGTGAGGGCCCGGCGGGAGCCCGGTCGAGCGGGGCCCGGGTGGTGCGCCTCCTCTGGGTGCGCTCCGGGATGCGGCGCTGGTGGCCGTTCGTCTTCGCGCTGATCCCGCTCGCCATCACCGTCGCGATCGTGACGACGCTGCTGCGCGCCAGCGATCTCGAGAACTTCGGCTGGTCGTTCTGGAGCCTGAATGTTTCGGACCACGGCATCCTCGTCTACGTCATCGGCTCGCTGCTGACCGCCGTACCGGCCCTCGCGCTCGCCATGCTGATCGGCCTCGGGATCGCCGTCGCCTCGACGACGTACCTGCCCCGCTTCGTCGCCGGCGTGCTCGACCCCTGCGTCGACCTCCTGGCGGGGATCCCCAGCATCGTCTACGGGATCTGGGGGTACTTCGTCGTCGCGTCGTTCTTCGGGCAGAACCTGTTCGTGTGGGCGGCGGTCCACCTCGCGTTCATCCCCGGCTTGCGGCCGACGCACGACTCGTCGCTGGCCCTGATCGCGACGGGCGACGGCCTCGCCCTCGCCATCATGATCCTCACCCTGATGATCCTCCCGATCACGACCCTGCTGATGCGGGACGCGCTGCGGGCGGTCCCGCGGGACCTCTGGGAGAGCGGGCTCGCCCTCGGGGCGACGAGGTGGGAGGTGACACGACGGGTCGCGATCCCGTACGCGAAGCGGGGGGTCTGGGGGGCGGCGTTCCTCGGCTTCGGGCGCGCGATCGGCGAGACGGTCGCGGTCTTCATGGTCATCGACCAAGCGTCGAAGCTCCCGACGAACGTCTACGACGGCACCTCCACGATGGCGTCGCTGATCATCGGGACGATCGATGCGGCCATGCAGGGGGGCCCCACGGGAGCCCTCGAGCTCCACTTCCTCAGCGAGCTGGCCCTCGTCCTGCTCTCCATCACCCTCGTCGTGAACGTCGCGGGCCGGTGGATGATCCGTCGGACCTACACCGGGGTCGCCGGGGTCTAGGGGATCCGATGGCGACCGCTCCGATCCTCATCGGCCTCCGACCGGAGGACAATCTCGCGCTCGACCGCTCCGGCCACCTCGGGCGGCGCCGCGCGTTCGACCGGCTCGTCGGGTGGCTGCTCCCGTTGCTGTTCCTGGTCGCGATCCTCCCGATCGCCTGGCTCCTCTACTACGTCGGCTCCCAGGCGCTCCCGGGGTTCACGCTGGCCACGCTCACGACGGATCCGTCCGGGGCGACGGGGGGGCTCTTCGCCCCGCTTGTCGGTTCGCTCACGATCCTGCTGCTCGGGACCGGGGTGGCGATCGCCTTCGGCTTCCTGGGCGGCCTGGTCACGGCGGAGTACCTGGGCGAGCAGTGGGCCGGTTGGATCCGGATCACCGCGAACGTGATGGTCGGGACCCCCGCGATCATCATCGGGCTGTTCGGCTACCTCGTCTTCGTGATCTACTTCCACTGGGGGTTGTCGCTCGCGGCGGCCAGCGTCACCCTCGGGGTGTTCATGACGCCGTACGTCTTCCGGGCGACCGATATCGCCTACGGTTCCGTACCCCCCCACATCCGGGAAGCGGCGCTCGGCTCGGGCGCCCGGCCCCGACAGTACCTATTTCGGGTCGCGAGCGCGATCGCCTTCCCCCAGGTGCTCGGAGGGATCTTCCTCGCCATGGCGATCGGGGTCGGAGAGACCGCCCCGCTCTACCTCACGACGACCACCGTGGTGCTGCCGCCCACCGGCCTGTTCGCACCGGCGAGCGCGCTGTCGCTGTACATCTGGACCGGCTTCCAGACCGGCCTGATCCTCCCCACCGCGATCCGGCTCGCGTTCCAGGCCGCGTTCCTGCTCCTCGTCATCGTCATCGGCCTCAACGTCCTCGTGCGGGTCATCGCGGCCCGCGCCCGGCGCCGCCTGGAGGGGCTGTTCCAGTGAACGCCATCGCGAGCGTCCCGACGGAGGCGGTCGTCTCGGTCCAGGACCTGACGGTCACGGCCGGCGCGAGGACGCTCCTCGACCACGTCTCGCTCGATTTCGGGGCCCGGAGCCTGACCGCGGTCGTCGGCCCGTCCGGCTGCGGCAAGACGACGTTCGTCCGGAGCCTCAACCGGATGACGGAGCTCACGGCCGGCCTGGCGGTCGAGGGGTCGGTCCGCTACCTCGGCCAGGACATCTACGACGCGGCGGTCGACCCGGTCGTCGTGCGACGAAGGATGGGGATGGTCTTCCAGCGGCCGACGGTCTTCCCGATGTCGATCTTCGAGAACGCCGCCTTCGGCCTGCGGCTCGTCCACGCCGAGGAGGATCTCGTCGACGCGGCGGTCACGGAGGCGCTCCAGCGGGCCGGCCTCTGGGACGAGGTGAGGGCCGAGCTCGACCGTCCGGCGCTCTCCCTGTCGGGGGGGCAGCAGCAGCGCCTCTGCATCGCCCGGGCGCTGGCCGTGCGCCCGCGCGTGCTCCTGCTGGACGAGCCGACGAGCGCCCTCGACCCGGCCGCGACGCAGCGGGTCGAGGCGACCCTGCAGGGCCTCAAGGAGGAGATCGTCCTCGTGCTCGTCACGCACAACGTCGGCCAGGCCGCGCGCATCTCCGACCGGATCGCCTTCTTGCACTCGGGGAAGCTCATCGAGGTCGGACCGACGGCGGACATCCTCGAGCGGCCGCGCGTCAAGCTGACCGAGCAGTTCATCACGGGGCGGTACGCATGAGCGGAAACGACCTGCGCCGGGACCTGAGAGCGACCATCGAGGACCACCACCGCGACCTCGCCCAACTGAAGCAGCATGTCGCCGAGATGACCGACCTCGCCCTCGGCATGGTCGCCGACGGGACGCGGGCCCTCCTGCTCGGGGACGTCGAGCTCGGCCGGTCGGTCGCCTCCCGCGACGCGGCCCTCGACCGCTACGACCTGAACATCGAGCTGGAGACGATCCGCCTCGTCGCGATGATGCAGCCCGAGGGGCCCGACCTGAGGACGACCGAGGCGATCTTGAAGATCGCCAACTGCGTCGACCGGGTCGGCCGGCTGGGCTACGACCTCTCCCGCTACGTCGCGACGGGCCCGGAATCCGGTGATCCGGACGTGCGCGAGTTCCTGCGTCGGATGGACGAGAGGGCCCGGGCGATGGTCGCTCAGGCCATGGAGGCGTTCCTCGCCGGCGACGCCCACCGCGCCAAGGCCGTCTTCCCGATGGACGAGGAGGTCGACCGCCTGCACCGGCAGCTGCAGGGCCGCCTCATCGACCTGCTCCGCAAGGGCGGCCCGGAGACCGACCGGCGCGCCTTCGAGCTGCTCGGCGGACGCCATCTCGAGCGCGTCGCGGACAACGCCTGCAAGATCGCCGAGAAGGCGGTCTACGCCATCACGGGCGAGCGACGGACGGAGTATCTTCCACGCCGCTCCGCGTCGACCCCCGGTACATCTTAGTCAGCGCCGACGGGCCGCGGCCTCCCACTCCACGCGGAGGGTGATCTCGCCCCAACATGCCTCCGTCGCAAGTCCTGGCCCGGACGTTCCTCCTTGCTCGACGACCCGCGGTCCGCGCTGTCCTTCGCGAACGTCCCCGGACGGCGAGCGTCCCACCGCCGCGACCTCCGTCCGAGCCATCGTGACCCACGTCCGAAGGACCCCCACCGAGGTCGCGAAGCGCGTGGTCTGCCCCCTCAGCGGTCCGCCAGGGAACACTTCAAGCGCCGGAACGGCTAGGAATTCCCCGGGCCGGGACGCTCCCGTAGTCTAGTCCGGTCAAGGATTCGGGGCCTTCGACCCCGTAACGCGGGTTCGAATCCCGCCGGGAGCATCCCCCACCGGGGCGCCGGCGTCTCGCTAAATTCCGTAACCCTCCACGTGGTCTATAGTCTATAGTTTGAACCGTTAAGCCCCCATAATCGTTCGTGGACTCTCCAACGAGCACCTTGATGGAAGGGCGTAAGCTCCAACTGGCGGGAAAGTCGACGTTCCTCGTCTCCCTCCCGAAGCGTTGGGTGACGAACGCGGGGCTGAAGGCCGGCGACACGCTGTTCGTCGACACCGAGCAGGACGGCTCCGTCTCGATCCGGCTGAAGAGCGGCCTCCGGCCGGCGGTCCGTCGGAAGACGTTCGTCGAACGGGGCGAGGAGACCCGCGAACACCTGCTCCGCAAGCTGATCGCGGCGTACATCGCGGGCTTCGGCCTCATCGAGGTGCGCTTCGCCACGACGCGCGGCCCGTTCGTGCGCAAGGTCGCTCGCGAGTTCTGCCGCCTCGTCATCGGACCGGAGGTCATCGAGGAGGGGCAGGGCTCGCTCCTGATCCAGGACCTCTCGGACCCCTCGGAGCTCAGCTCGGAGAAGTGCCTACGACGGATGCACCTCACCGTGAGGGCGATGCTCGAGGACGCCGTTGGGACGCTGAAGACCGGCAACGAGGCCATCGCCCACGACATCGGGCTCCGGAGCCAGGACGTCAACCGCCTCTACTGGATGGTCGCCAAGCAATACCACCTGGCTCACTCTACGCCGGCGGACGGGCTGGCGGCGCCGGCGGTGCACGGCCACCGGCTCATCGCCAAGCTGCTCGAGCGGATCGCCGATCACGCTCAGCGGATCGCCACGGCCGGCGTCGCGATCGCGGGGGACCATGGCCTCGATCCGAAGCTCCTCGAGCAAATCGGAGCCGCCCGCTCGTCGGCGGTGGCGATCCTCGACAAGGCGTTCCACGCTCTGGTGACGAAGAGCATCGAGGCGGCCAACGAGGCCATCGACGCGCGGGCGGAGCACCAGCGCCTGATCGACGCGCTCACCCATCGCGTCGCGGCGCGCAAGGGACCCGATCCTCTCGCCCTGAACACGATCGTCGACAGTCTCGGTCGGGTAGCGGTCTACGCGGCCGAGGTCGCCGAGGAAGCGATCGACCTCACGATCTTCGCGAACCCGGAAGCGCCGTAGGCCGCGTCAGCGCGACTTGCCCCAGAGCGATCGACGCCGGCTCGTCGCCGGTGGTGAAGCGCCCTCGGTTGGCGGTGGAACCTCGGGGACTTCGGGCGTCTCCTGCCAAGGAGCTGGGGACGGGGTCCCCACGAACTGGCGCGCCGCTACGGCGGACTGGACCAGGTCGGCATCGATCTGGTAGGCGCGCGCCGCGACCGCCCGCTCCAGCGTGGCGTCGGCGAGCTCGAACAGACGACGCGGATTGCCACGAGCGGCGCGGTTGAGCTCCTGGACCGCGCCGCGGTCGAACGGGTACGTCGGTTCGAGGTCCTCGACGATGCGCTTGGCGAGGAGCTTCTTCGCCAGAACGAGCCGCGCCTCGTCGTCGGAGAGCATCGCGAGCGGGATCGTCCGGTTGATGCGGGAGGCGAGCGCCGGCTGGTTCGCCGTCAACCACGCAAGATAGCTCGCGTAGCAGGTGAACATCACCAGGACCCCAGGCTTGATGACCCCGGTGATCTCCTCGAGGGTTCGGCCGAACAGGTCGAGCTCGCCGGCGTCGGCGAGGTTGTGCAGGTCGTTGAGCAGGAGGAACGACGGGCTGCTCGCGTTGAGCGCCTCGCCGACCTTCCGTCCGGCCTCCTTCGGGTCGTGGTTGCCCTTCTTGGTCCTCCCGAGCGAGGCGAGCCCGCGCAGCCAGCTCGGTCCGCCGAGGAGCTTGATGAGCCCGGCGTCCTTCGCGGCCTTCTCGAACGCTTTGCCGAGCCCGCCGAGCACCCATCGGCTCTCGGTGGTGACGTCGAGGTAAACCGAGAGCGCGTGATGCTCCTTCGCCGTCGCCGCTGCCAGCAGGAGACGCTGGGTCTTCCCGGCGCCCTGCGGGCCGGTGACGGCCACGACGGCCCGGTTCTCCTTGTCGAGCACCTCGTCGAAGATCGTGCGGAGGACCGCGTCGGCGGCCTGGTTGACGTGGTAGATCGTCACGTCCTCGAGGTTCTCGCTCGCCAGCTCCCGGAACGGGTTGCCGGTGAGCCCGAAGCGCTCGTAGCTCCCGGTACCGGTTGGCATCCCGTCCCCCTACAACACACGATTCCGCAGATCGATGGCAATGCGTTTACCATCAAACTCATAGTAGATGTTCCGGTCCACGAACCGCCCGTCCATCCACTTGGGGATCCTGAGGAATCGTTGGACCCCCTCGGGGGCCTCGCGCGCGTGGAACTGGACCAGGCCGTCGGCGAGGTGGATGGCGACCGCCTCCGAGCGGGGGTCGAACATCCCGCGGTCGATCGCCAGGACCGCGGCCGTCCCGCGAGACCGGCAGGCGACCCGGAGGCCCCGCAGCGCCCTCGCCAAGGCGTCCGGAGCGAGATCGAGGGTGAGGAAGGAGAACGAGTCGATCGCCAGCAGTCCTCCGTGCTCGGCGAACTCCGCCAGCTCGTGGACCGCATCTCGCTCGTGAATCTGGATCCACGCGTCCGGGAGCTTCTCGTCCCCGCGTTCCACCGCAAGCTGGGACTGCAGCTCGTCGCGGTCCCGGCTGGTGACGAAGGTCACCGGCCAGCCGGTCCGGCCCCCCGTGAGGCTGAGGCGACGGACGAAGTAGCTCTTCGCCGCGTCTGCCCCGCTCTCGACCAGGACCACCGTGCCTTCGCCCAGCTCCGGGATGATGGTGTTGAGACCGGGCACGTCGACGGGGAGGCTCATGGGGGGTCCGCGAAGAAGACGCCGCGCTTAACAGCGCGATGGTAGGGAGACGGCCCTAGCTATGGACTCGATGGTTGGGTCCGTAATCTACGTAGAGGTGGCCTATGCTCTACCGGTCGATGAACCGCCCGATGCTTCCGCGGAGACGGCGGGCGGGCGGCCTTGCCGAGATCGTAGGTACCCTGATGCTGGTCGTCATCGTCGTGGCGGCGGCGACAGCGTTCGCGTTCTTCGTGGCGTCGTACCAAAAGCAACTCACCGCGGAGGAGACGGTCACCCACGACAAGGATCTGGAGAATCTCCGGGTCGTGGCTCTTGCCCCCGACTTCTATAACCACTCGACCAACATGTTCGGCCTGCAATTGGAGCTAGCCAGCCTAGATGTGAACACCATCGTGATCGACGGCATCGTCCTGAACGGCTCGACGATCGTGAACTACAACGTGACGCCGAGTTTGATCTCGGGGAGTGGCCTGCATGGCTGCCTTCAAGGAAATCCATACGCCAATGCGACCAACATCTCCTGCGTCATCGACGTTCCACCGGAGTCGCACGTGTTCCTCAGCTTCTCATTCTACGCAGGTCTGACGAACCTCGGGAACTACGCCTTCCCGTCAACGAAGACGGGGGCCGCGATCACGGTGGATTTCACCGAGTCGAGCCTCCTCACGTTCGACATCTTCACGTCGCTCGGCAACGAGTTCGTCCAGTCGTTCGTGCCACCGGTCGCCATCGCCGGCCTGACCTTCGTCAGTGGGTACCCCATCCTCGACGGCTCGAACTCCTACCAGCCCAATGCGGGGTCCGGGCTGAACGTCACGATCGTGCAATGGGACTGGTCCGTGACCTTGGCGGACGGCTCGACCGTTGGCTCGGGATGCGAAGACACATCGGACTGCCACAACTACTCCGGTCAGGAGGTCGAGCTCCCCAACCCGTTCGATTCGGACGTGGACTACGCGATCTCACTAACGGTCGTGAACGCCGAGTCGCTGGTCGGCAGCGCGGAGATCTTCTACCAAGGGTAGGATCTCTGGTCGCCGGCTTCGGCCCGACTGGCTCCTGATCGACGTGACTTACGGAAAGAGGATCAGGAATGCGATAGCCGTAGCGGCGACGAGGCCGAGAGAGTGGATGATCCCGTAACGAGCTCGACCCTCCGTGAACGCGCCGATGATGGCCCCCGTGCCCAGGGCGTTGAAGACCATCAGTTCGAAGAACCGCTCCTTGAGCAGCCCGATCGTCAGGATCGGTACCGAGGCGGCCCCGCCAGCTCCGTTGCCGCTCAGGGGGTTCCCCAGGCCCAGGAAGGAGATGTTCAGCGTCCCCAACGTGGGAGCGATGTAGAGCAGGGCGAACAGTACCGCCATGAGCACGGCGAAGGCGATGTAGATCACCGTGACCGGTAGCGCCAGCTGCTTCTCGCGCTCCTCCTCGATCTTCACGAAGTCGTCCATGTCCTTGGCGGCTCGATAGACCACGGTGGCGGTCTCGCCCCCGATCGTCGAGGCGTCAGCAATGAGGCCGGCGTATCGGGTGATGAGGCGGCTCCGCATCGATGCGACCATCTCGCGGAGAATCGCCTCGAACGGTCGGCCCAGACGCACGGAGTCCGAGGCGATCCGCAGCGGCTTGGCCATGATGTTGGTGTGGGTCTTGGCAAGCTCGACGAGCGCCTTCGCCGGATCGATCCCGCCGCGCATCGCGTCCGCCATCTCGAACAGGAACTGCGCGAAGGCGCGCTCGAACGTCCGAATCCGCGCCAGCTGCCGGCGTGAATCGATCCCCCACGGAAGGAGGGCGATGAAGGCGGCAAAAATCAGCACGTAATCCTCGGCGTTGGGCGGTAGGCCGGGAGTGGTGAACACGTACGATAGTCCCCCCAACACGAAGACGAACGCGATGCAGAGCGGTAGCACCAGCACGAGGTAGGTCCGCTCCACCGGGTGCGTCGCGAAGTACCGTCGCAACGTGAACCGCGAGGTCATCTTCAGGTACAGGATGTAGCCACCCACGCCGGCGCCTCCAAGGGCAGCAGCGATGCCGACGTAGAGGAGAACCGTGGTCGGCTTGATCGACGAGAACGCACTTGGGGCCGAAGGAGAGGACGGGGTGACCGTGAAGTTCCAAGATACGGCGGCGGGGTAGTCGTCCTGGTCCACCGCTTCGACGGTGACGTTGTTCGGACCGTCCGGGAGCTTGAGGATCGTCGGCGGAATGTAGGATATCGTGTGGGCGCCGACAATCACGTCGCCCGTCGACGTCACGTTGACGTCGTCGACGAACATCAGGACGGAGGAGGCGTTGATCGGCGCAACGGAGTCGGTGAACATCACGACGATCTGCGGGGTGTTCGAGGTCGCCGTTGAGCCGGGAAGCGGCGAGACAATCGTCAGGACCAAGGGACTCGAGGCGGGGACGGCTGCCTCGACCGTGGCGTGAGGTGCGGCGACCACCAGGACGACCAGCGGGAGGACCACGAGCGCGAGGAGGAGCTTCATTCTGCCTTCGCGTAGGCCATCGAGACCATGATGATCGTCATCGCCACGGCGAGCGGCAGAAGCCCGAAGGTGAGCAGCAGGAGCAGTTCGTTCGCGTCGATGCCCGCGATGGTGCTCCCG